>JAGVMW010000057.1 GCA_020053615.1 archaeon
AGCATAAAAATCGGGAAAATGGCTTTCGTATTTGTGTTTAGTGACTGCTTTTTATGCAGAATGAAATCTAAGAGATTAGTCCTGACAGAAACAGCCCTTTCCAAAAGGATTAATTGTGCAAATGGACAGCCTCAATCACTATTGTCTTGCATAAGTATTATATATCTTAGCTTATTTCAATCTAAAAAACAATTAATAATGTTAATATCTATTCTTTCAGGAGGTAACTAAAATGATAACGCAAGAAGATTTATTGGGGGAGTCCAAAGCCGAGAGCATCTCTTTAGAGCAGCTGGCTCAGGGAGAGAAAGTCCCATCAGTGGCTATGGAAGAATTAGATGCATTAGGGAAACCTGTTTACACACCCTATGAAGTTCTGCATTCGCAGTTTCCTTATGAGATAGCCAAAGGGCTTTGTTTGGTTCCTCTACGATTGATAGAGAGTAATATTTTAACAGGTGATACGCTCACCAGGACAGTTGTTGTAGCTGTAGCTCATCCAGAAGATCCCAACCTTCAGAAATACTTGGATAACATTGACACATATTGCCAAGGAGAATCGAAAGACCCCAAAGAAGAATTCCGTCGAGCCTGCGATATGCTTACTTACCGCGTGAAAGTTCAAGTAGCTCCTGAAGAAAAAATCAGAGAAGCCATTAATAGGTTTTATTCCGATGAAGCAGGAAATGAGAGGGTTGGGGAGCAAGTGTTGCCAATTCTTAAAATGATGGATGAGTTGGATAAAATAACTGGTGGAATGACAGATGACGAGTTGGATAAAACGGTTGGTGGGATGCCTGAGAATCATGAGCCGTAGAGAAGACTACTTCTCCCTTTTCCTTTCTTCTCTATATTCCTCTACCACTTTTCCCAGCACATCTCCACGGCTAAGTTTTTCTTGTATTACCGCAAGAGCAACCAGCGCAAAGTATTCATTTTCTTCCACAATCTCTTCAGCAGAGAGTTTTGCTGTAGGAAATTTATCGGTAATAAACTTTCCCAGCTTTTGCGTAGAAACGATAACTACATCTTTATTCTTCAGCTTAGAAATTATCTGCTCGGAAAATACACTGGTATCTGCTACCAATAATATATCTTTATCATTAATAGCTAAAATATCATTCTTTCGTTCAAATTCTTCTTTACTCAATGAATCCAGCTTCTTCAACACTTGAAACTTAGTTGAATTTCCGATAAACCCAAACAAGTTCATTACTTTATTGTTTAACTTGGTTACTAACTCATTAACCTGCTTCAGCTCGTGGTCAAATTGTTTTATTCGAGCTTCTTTAAACATCAGCAGGGTATCTACTCTTTGATCAAAATTATTTTTGCTCTTGCCTAATTTTTTGTTTTCTCTTTCAATTTTGTTTAATCGATGATTTAATTCTCCAATATTCTGTACCAAGAATTTATTTTTTGTCTGCTCTGTTTTTAGCTTGTCAAATAATCGCATGAAGTCACGCTTAGTGAGCTGCTCTTCCTGAAGCACTTTCTGGATGGCTTTGTTTTCTTCAGTTGGTTTAGTAAGGATATCTTTAATTAAATTAAAATTCAGCTCATCTTCTCTCATCGCCAATAATGTAAATTCAGATTTTAATTTGCTCAATCCATTTTCTAAAATGAAGCGTTCAATTTTTTGTAATCGAGGAAGCAATTCTTGATACGCATACAAAGCTGCAGCTAAAGCATCATGTTCATGTCCATTTTCGGCTATTTTCATCTCTTTTTCTGCAATTAGTTTTCTTTTCTCTTCCCGCAGCAAATCAGTCGGCGGAGTTACTAACTTAGTTCCCATCTTCCGCGAGAATTCTTCTACTAACGCGGGTACTTTAGCTTTATCCGTAGAAGTGATAACCGGAAGCGACACCATCACCACTTTTTCAATTATCTTGGACAACGGCAATTCTTTGGACGAAAATAAATTGATTACTTTTCCAGTTAAATCGAGGACAGCGCAGGCAGTAGTAGTGCCGGGGTCTAATCCGATAATGGAGAGTGGTTTCATATTATCTTAATAGAAATAATAGTATTCTATTTAATACTTATTGTGGTGGGTATAGATTTTCTAGCTTTAGTTACCTGCTACAATATTCGACAAACATATAACAAACGCTTTGCTATTACGAGACCGTGTCGAGTTTAATCTATCAATATTATTATTTATGTTAGCTGTTATATCTTCCATCACAACAAACTTTATAATAGCCTTACCCATTTAAGATAACATGCATTTAAATCGAACTTTTATCTTACTGCCAATTGTAATCATTCTACTTATCACCTCCGTATCTGCCCAATCTGGCACAACTTATCATCTTAAGCTCTTAGCGGTACAAGAAGTTCCTCAAGGCTACGTTGGCAGTGATGCTGATTTATTTCTAGAACTAAAAGAAGGTTCAGGCAGAGTTTTCTTAGACACTTATCCTTTAACTAAGATGGACACTCAAATTAGCACCAGATTTGCCAAAGAAATTGCCTGCAAGCATTATCACTTAGACTGCAATAATTATGATTTTATCTATACTATTAAAGCCAAGTCTAATATCGTCGGCGGTCCTAGCGCGGGTGCGGCTATGGCTGCATTGACGACTATCGCAGTAATGGATTTAGATTATGATGAGACTATTGCTATTACCGGTACGATTAATTCTGGAGCAACCATCGGTCCAGTTGGTGGACTGAAAGAAAAGATTGAAGCGGCAAAAGCTGCCAATTTAAAGAAAGTTCTGCTGCCCAAAGGAACAGCGATGCAAAAGTTGATAGGACTGCCGCTTCCATTAATACCTGTAACTAACATCAGCAATAATTCTACTGCTACCTTAAACTTAATCGAATACGGCAAGAAAAATCTTAGTTTGGAAGTGATGGAAGTAAGTGATTTAGATGAGATTATATTTCAACTTACAGGAAAAAATTTCAACAGTAAACCTATTGACATTACTTTAGATATAGAATACCAGAAAATCATGAAAGGACTGCAGCAACTACTGTGCGACAGAACCAATAAAATAGAGTTAGAAATAAATCAATCTGCAGTAGAAATTGATACCAAAGTTAAAGAAGACATCACCAAGAAAAAAGAAGCAGCCGAGAAAGCCATCAAAGCAGGAGATGATTATTCCGCCGCAAGTTTCTGCTTTGGGAATAATGTCGCATTGAAAGAACAATTCTTTATTCAGAAAAATGTGCGCATAAGTTATCTCAATACCGGATTTAATAATTTAGAGCAGAAAGTCCAAGAGTTAAATAAAGAACTAGCTACACAAAAAATTGATACTATTTCTGATTTACAAGCATTAATGATAGTTAAAGAAAGGCTTAATGATGTCCAACAGCAGATAGAGACGTTTAATAAAGAGCGTGAAACCAAATCTCTAGAAGACTTATACCCTTTGTTAGCCTATGCTGAAGAGAGATTTTTCTCGGCATTATCATGGATGCAATTCTTTTCCATGGAAGGGAAGAAATTTGTGATGGATGAAGAACGGTTAAAGAATTCCTGCCTGGAGAAAGTATCTGAAGCAGAAGAGCGTTATCAATATGCTTCTATATATTTAGGGGAAATTAGTATCAGTTATATTCAAGATAAAATTGATTCAGCTCGAAACGTATCTCAAACCGAACCGGAATTGTGTTTAATGGAAGCAGCCCAAGCGAAAGCCGAAGCCGATGCTATTCTTAGTTCAATGGGGGTAGGAATAGATAATGCTGAAGAATTTCTTGCTGGAAAGAGTAAAGCAGTAGAACGAGTTATTGCTGAGAATAGTGCTGAAGGAACTTTTCCGATATTAGGATATTCATATTATCAATACGCGCAAGCACTTAAAGAGCAGGATAAGTATTTAGCCTTGATGTATATGGAATATGCGTTAGAGATGAGCGATTTAAGCATCTATTTCCCTGAAGAGAACGGAGGAACAACTTCTATTACTTCTTCATTTACTTTTGGTAGAGAATGGGGATGGATAGGAATGGGAGTAATTATTGGGGTTTTGATAACATCATTAGTCATATTTACGCATAAGACGTGGTTCTGTCCAGTGCCGAAGCTGAAATATATGGACAAAACAAAGAATAATAAGAATAAATAGATCGCTTTGTGTGGTGAATTCTTCTGTTATTATAAAAACCCCTGAGCAAACCTCTTGCGAAGTTTGCTTGGGGAAAAAGAGGTGATAGATGTTTACTACTTTAAAATAGCCATCCCTTTATAAACTTTTTGGAACAATTAGTATTTTTTAGTAGTGAATGACCTCAATACCTACGAAACCTTTAAAACTCTCCTCTTCTTAATCCACCAAAACGAGGTGATTTAAATGAAAAAACTAATTTTAGCGTTATTTATGGTAATTTTAATATCTAGTCTAGCCTTTGCTGATTTAAATGCAGATATAACTGCTGTAAGTAAAGAAATGGTCGGACAGGAATTACCCGGCTCGTTAGGAAAATTTATGGGAAATGATAACATAAATATTTACATCAAGATGGCTTCTGGAGAAGGGCAAGTTTTAGGAATTTCTATCAAAGACAAAAAAATAAGTGCTTTTGGAATTGGAGAATTAACTCCTTCTTCATTAAATGTACATATTTCAGAAGAAGCGTTGAATGAGATTTTCTATTCTAAAACACCAATAGCTACAATGAACCGAGTTCTGAAAGAAGGCAAAGTAACCTATGAAGCAGTCGGTTTCAAAAATAAGATGAAATTTGGTATGGCAGTTATATTTATCAAGATGTTTGGTGAGAAAGAAGTGGCTGGAGAAGAAAAAGCTGAAGAAAAGAAAACAGAACCCAAAGTTGAGGAAAAAGAAGAGAAAAAAGAAGAAACCAAACCTGCGGAAGATAAAACAGAAGTCAAAGAAGAGAAGAAAGAAATTGCAGAAGAAAAGAAAGACGAAGTAAAAGAAGAAATAGTTGAAGAAAAGTTGGAAGAAACTGAAACTATTGTCGAACCAACTATCCACGTCATTGAAGTAAAGAAAGAAGGCTTTGTTCCTGCTGAATTAACCATTAAAGTGGACGATATCGTAGAATGGAAAGTAACCCGGGCAGGATATCTACATTCAGCGATGATTCTGGGAACGCAGAATTGTGTGAAGATAAAAAGTAAAGTCATCAATACTGATGAATCGTTTAAATGGATCTTTGACAAAGCGGAGAAATGTACTTATATTGATGGAATTACTACCACTCAAGTTGGTAAAATAACAGTGGAGAGTTAAAATGAAACTAGGCTTCTTTGAACTGGAAAAGTGGGAAGAGGAAGTTATCAAGAAAGCTTTTCCTAATGACCAATTAGTTCTCTCAACCAAAAAATTTACTGCTAAAGAAGCTGATAAAAATAAAGACTTAGATACATTATCAATATTCATCTATTCTCAGGTTGATGAAAAAATACTTTCCAAGCTGCCTAAATTAAAACTAATTACTACCAGAAGCACTGGTTTTGATCATATTGCTCTAGAAACATGCAAAAAGAAAAAAATTACGATATGCAACGTCCCTTCTTATGGCGAGAATACGGTAGCTGAGCACACTTTTGCGTTAGTTTTAGCATTGAGCAGAAAAATAGTTGATTGTGTAGAAAGAACCAAACGCGGAAGTTTTGATTTGACCGGCTTAAGAGGATTCGATTTGAAAGGAAAAACATTGGGGGTGATGGGTAGCGGTAAAATCGGCCAGCATGTGATTCGTATGGCCAAAGGGTTCGAAATGAATTTATTGGTGTTTGACGCATTTCCAAACCCGCAGCTAGCAAAAGATATGAATTTTAATTATGTAAGTATGGATGAACTGCTGAAAAATTCAGACATAATTACTTTACATGTGCCTTACAACGAAAAAACGCACCATCTGCTCAGTAAAGATGGGTTTGCTAAAATAAAGAAAGGAGCTTATCTAATAAACACTTCTCGTGGCGGAGTAATAGATACTGATGCGTTAGTAAAAGCATTAAAATCCGGAAAACTAGCCGGAGCAGGACTAGATGTTCTGGAGGGGGAATGTGACTTGCTGGAAGAAAGAGAATTGGTGAGTAAAGACTTTCCCCAGAAATGTGATTTAAAAACATTGATTGAAGATCATATTCTATTAACGATGCCTAATGTAATTGTAACCCCACACAATGCTTTCAACACCAATGAAGCGTTGATGAGAATTTTGCAGACAACTTTAGATAGCATTAACAGATTTAAGCAGAATAAGTTGGTGAATGTGGTAAAAGCATAATACAATTTGTTTAACATCATAAACCCATGGACAATTCCACTATTAAAAAAATAATCAGATTTCAGAAACAGGAAATAACTGAGCATTTAATCTATTCTGAGTTAGCGGCATCAACAAAAGATGTCAATAATAAAAAAGTGCTTCAGCATATTGCTAGTGATGAATTAAAGCATTATCGCTTCTGGAAGAAATACACTCAGAAAGAATTTAAGCCAAAATTTCTGTTAGCATGGTATTATGTCATTATCTCCAAAATTCTGGGATTAACCTTTGGGTTAAAGCTGATGGAACGAGGAGAGAAAGGCTCTCAAGAAAATTATCTTAAGATTGATAAAGTTGTTCCGGAAGTAAAGTCGATGATTAGAGACGAGCATGAACACGAAAAGAAACTTATCGGTTTATTGGAAGAAGAAAAGTTGCATTATGTCGGCTCGATTGTATTGGGACTAAATGATGCATTAGTAGAGTTAACTGGTGCATTAGCAGGATTGACTTTTGCATTAAATAACGGCAGAATTGTGGCTCTAGCCGGGTTGATAACCGGAATTGCTGCTTCTTTGTCTATGGCTGCATCAGAATACTTGTCCAGAAGAACCGATAAAGAACGAGTGGGAAGCCCGGTAAAAGCAAGCATTTACACTGGGATTACTTATTTAGTTACGGTAATGTTATTGATATTACCTTTCTTGCTGCTGTCTAATGTGTTTTTTGCATTGGTGTATACTTTGGTGATTGCATTGATAATAATTTTCGTGTTTACTTTCTATACTTCCATTGCTCAGGATCTGCCGTTCCGTAGAAGGTTTATGGAAATGGCGCTTATCAGCTTGGGAGTAGCTACAATATCGTTTGGAATTGGAGTGATGGTTAAGCTGGTGTGGGGGATTTAGACGTAGGTTTCTCCTCTCTCGTGATTACATAACTTTAAATACTTCTTAGTTATTCTATCTAATTCTGCCGGGCGCAGATAGTTCGGTTGTCCTGAAAAGGATGCCAGCATATAGCCTCTGTCAGGTACTCGCAAGTATTACGGTGTCTGGACTATAACTCACCGCATGTAACCTGTATCTGTTAAGCTTCCTATGCAGCGAGAGAGATAACCTTTAAAACAATATTAAGGTTAAGCCGATAGTAGTAGTCGTTTAAGGAACTCTTTCACCGAGTCCAGTTCGTCTGGCAGAATTATTTTTAATATTAAAAAAGAGCGTGATAGAATATGGTAATTAAAAGAAAGTCTAAGAAGTCAGTTAAGAAGAAAGTTGTTTTAAGAAAGTTCCCAAAGAAGAAAAGTCGTAAGCCCAGCAAGAAAGGCAAACATTCTAAAGTTAAGAAGCTGATGAAGCTGGCTAAAGCAGGGAAAAAGAAAGGAAAGAAAAGAAGATAAGTTTTTTTTCTTTATCTGTTCATTTTCTAAATATAATTAAAGCATTAAGGTACAGTCCGTTTTGTGAGTGATAGCACCATATCCACCTGAAAACAAGGACGGCTTTGCCGTCCTGTTTTCATTTAATGAGATGCAACTATCGCAT
>JAGVMW010000046.1 GCA_020053615.1 archaeon
TTAAAATATTCTTTAAACTGAATTATACAAAGAGATAGTATTCCAATAAAAATGACTAAAATAGCATAGATTCCAGTTACGAAAAATGATAAACTGCTAAGTATAATTGCCAAAGTGTTCTTTGATGCTATGGCACCAGCAAAAACAAAGTAAGAGGTTATCCCCATAATGAAAAAGAACCATCTTTTATGTTTTAGTAAATCCCAAGAAATAATATTGTCTTTTGTTAATCTGTTGTGACGGTATAAATGAAAAAAGAATATTGCAATTATCAATACAATTACTATAGAAAGAGGTAATGAATTAGCAATAACCCATTGGTAGACTAACCAGAGAATAAACATCACAAAACAAAGTAACAAAATGACTCCAACTTCGGAGAGATTTTTACCACTATACCTTAAATTTTCATTACTTTTCTTATGTCGAAAACAAAATTTTCTTCCAGTTATTATTCTTTTACCACAAACCTGACAAGTTTTCATTATCGGACGTAATAATGGATTAATATTTAAATCTTAGCATAAATTTTTTTTAGTAGTAATTTATCAGGAAATTTTTATAAACAACGGGGCGAACTGCAGGTTCAACAGCCCCGTTGTCTAGTGGACTAGGATGTCAGGCTCTGGCAGTTTAGATTAGGTAAACTGGAGGTACCTGAAGACCACGGTTCGAATCCGTGCGGGGCTAATCTTTTTCATTATTAGCCCACTCCAAACCTGAGGTGACTACAACCACTTCCAAATGTAGTCACCTAACACCAAAAGATTTAAATATGTAGTCACCCATCATTAATTTATGCACTTAGAAAAAAGAAAAGTTGGCAAGAAAGTAAAATACTTCTTATCTCACTCTTATAGAGAAGGAAATAAAGTCCACAAATTCCGGAAATATCTCGGGCAAGATTTAAACACCAACCTCTTAGAAGAGAGAAAAATAATTGCTGAAAAGCTCATCTTGGAAGAGATTCACAAATACAATGTTATAAATGACCCGCTCCAGATAGAACTCTCAACAAAAGAAATCTATGAAATGAAGAAATTGGAAACACAAATTCCCCTAAAAATAAGCCATCTATCGGAAAAGGACTGGGAAGAATTCTCCAAGATATTTACTTACAACACTAATGCCATTGAAGGAAGCAAATTAAACCAGGCAGAAGTTAAAGACCTGCTGGGAAAAGATAAATGGCCAGATAAGTCCAAAGAAGATATCGCTGAAGCCTTTGGTGTAGATGAAGCCATCTCTTTCATCAGAACAACTAAAGAGCATTTATCATTAAATTTAATACAAGAGATACATAAAATCGTGTTCAAGAATTCTAAGCCTTTTGCAGGGAAGTTTAGAAATAAAGGAGAAGAAGTAGTGGTAGTGGGTGGCTATGGAAACATTGTACATGAAGGGGCGCCACAAGCCAGAATTGCTGAGCTACTTAAACAATTAGTAAATTGGTACCAGAAAAATAAACATAAATATCCTGGAATGGTTTTAGCTGGAGTAGTGCATAACCAGTTTGAGAATATTCATCCTTTTGCGGATGGAAATGGAAGAGTAGGTAGAATCCTTCTTAATAATATTTTAATCAAGCATAACTTGCCTCCAATTAACATTGATTTTAACAATAGGGGAGAATACTATACTTCACTACAGGAATATGAGAAAAGACACGATTTAAAGCCGACTCTCAAATTGTACCTGAAAGAGTATGCCGATTTGAAGAAAAGGTTAGGTGACTACAAAACAACCAAAATGTAGTCATCCACTCAATGCTCATTCCTCCACAACATCTTTATAGTAAAAGCACAACGTATTCGAATGTGAACAAGGTGCTTTTACTATTAGGAGAAGCATTAAACGTTCGAGAATTTAATGCTTCGAGTTTAAATCAGCCCCTAATACCCATAATCAATGAAAGATTACATCGAACTCAACGCGTTTGTAAAAGTAAAAGGATTCGCCCCTACCGGCGGGCAAGCTAAACTATTAATCCGTTCCGGAGCCATCAAAGTAAATGGAGAAGTGGAAACCAGAAATGGAAAAAAACTAATCTCAACCGATATTGTAGAATATAAAAACACAAAATACAACGTAGATATTTGTTTAGCATCTTCGAAATCCCCACTGTAAAATTATAGAGACGATATCTCCGTAGGTCGAGTCGTTCCGCTCTGCTCCACTCGTGAGTTCGCTACGCAAACAGCCATCCCTCTGTCGTTCCCCATGTCGTAATCGAATGGATTTCGACCTGATGATGCTAAACAAATACCAATATAGGAGAGATAATACAAATATGATATACATGTTAGCCCCGATGGAAGATTATACTGATAATGCTTTCAGGGCGCTATGCCACAAATACGGAGCTGATTTCACTTTCACCCCGATGATAAACTTAGATGCTCTTGCCAGAGGTAATGAACAAGCGTGGAAAGAATTAGACTTTAAAGACAATAGCGCTCCGGTTATAATTCAAATCTTAGGATACAAAGAAGGAAACCTAAAGCATTTTTTAGATGCATTCAAGCCATCACGCGGGTTTCGGGGATTTAATTTAAACTGCGGCTGCATTGATCCCAAAGTAATCCAGAACGGACAAGGCTGCGCTTTAGTAAAACGAGTAACTAAAATAGCAAACCTAGTAAACTTAATCAAAGAAAGAGGATATTCAGTATCAGTAAAACTACGTCTAGGATTAAATCAATACGAAAAAGAAAAAAAAGTATATCTCAATTTGATAAACAAAGTCGATGCTGATTTTTTCATAGTACATGCTCGTCATGGAAAAGAAACCTACAATGAACCAGCTGATTTTTCAGTATATACGGAATGTGTAAAAACTGGAAAGAAAATTATTGCTAACGGAGACATCAAAACTTCTGAACAAATCGCAAAATTAGAAAAAATAGGTGTAGAAGGAGTAATGATTGGAAGAGCCGCCGTAGAAAATCCTCAAATATTTAATCGGTTAAAGAAAGAACATCTCTTAAGCAAAGAAACAGTTAAGAAAGAATATTTATACTTGACCGAGAAATATCATTCTACAGAAAAGAATAAGAAGAATATTCTGAAAAGGATGGGATAATTTACTCACCCTACTAATTCCACAAACTCGTCTCGGGTAATTTCTAAATCTTTTTTGATTATTTGTATTTGTTTAGCTAATTTTTGATATTTTCAATCTATATTCTCCAGAAGCGAAAAGTATTTATTCTAGTTAGCTACTTTGTAGCTAATGAAGGAAA
>JAGVMW010000114.1 GCA_020053615.1 archaeon
ACTTTGCTAGCGCTAAAGAAAGTGATTCGTACAATATAAAAGAATTATCCGCTTACATCCCCTACCTGCGAGGTAGAGGATTTACGCGGGTTATTTAATGCTACTCTCGGTCGCTATGGTCGGGTCGGCAAACAGGGGTTTACAGGAATTTTACTCGGCTCGTAAAATTCCCAAATGTCAATCCAGCTCTCAAAAATTTCTCAGCTCTGATTTTTCATGGGTTGCCGAAAAATCGAGGAGAAATTTTTGGAGGGATTGCCACTTCTGTAAACCCCATACGTTATACGCAATTGCTAATTTGCCCTTGCCGATACATTTATAAAAATAAAGAACCCTCATAATTTACTATGGAACTATTACACGAGGTAAAAGACAAAGAGTGGCCCAAAGATGAATCAACTTTGGAAATCAGAGAAGCTTCCAGGGCTGTGCTTTTTGACGAGAATGGCTTAATTCCTCTTCTATTTGTTTCAAATTATAATTATCACAAACTGCCCGGCGGTGGAATTGATGATGGCGAAGATAAAGCTCAAGCGTTAATTCGCGAAGTGATGGAAGAAGTTGGCAGTAAGATTGAAGTTACTGGCGAAGTTGGAAAAATTATTGAATATCGCTCGCAATTTAATTTGAAACAAATATCATATTGTTATGTCGGCAAAATAATTTCAAAAGGATTGCCGACTTTCACGGAAGAGGAATTAAGCCAAAACTTTAAACTAGTTTGGTTGCCATTAAATGAAGCGATTTCCAAAGTTGAAAACGATAAGCCAACGAATTATGAGGGTTCTTTTATTCAGCAAAGGGATATTGTGTTTTTAAAAAAAGTTCAGCAGATGAAACGGGCAAATTAGCAACTTGCTCCGCTACGCTCCGCACCACGCTACGCTCTCGCTACACTGCGTTTCGCTCGGGGCGTATAACACATACGTTATACGACATATGACTCAGGACACTTTTTTACTTTTAACGAAGGAGCCCCATTTCCCGTAACTACGCTTTATGAATTACCAGATAAGCTTACATGTAAGTAACATTTATATATAAGTTCAATTACCTACATCCTATGCGCGGACTTAAAAGAGAAATGATCCTACGAGTACTCCTCGCAGAATCTAAATCATTAAGCAAGAATGAACTTTCTAAAAGAGCTAACTGTAGCAGGCAGTGGGTTATTCTCTTCTTACGAGAACTAGAAAAAAAGAAACTCGTCAAAAAAACAAAAGTTGTTGATCCTGCTGGACTTATTAAATTTTGGCTAACAATCCATAAAAAACCTAAGAAATACCAAGAATACATGATTAAAGAGCCTCTAAAATTACTGAAAAAGACAAAATCAGACTATGCTCTCACCACTTATCAAGCCGAAAATATTGTACAACGCCATCTTTTCCCATCAAGAATAGATATTTACATTAAAGAAGAAGATTTACAAGCGTGGCATTCCTTTCTACTAAAAGAAGGCTTATACGGAAAGGGTAATGTTCGTACCATCGTAACAGAAGAACAGACTTTTTATGGAAAACGAAAGCTAAACGGCCTTTCTGTTGTTTCCCTACCACAGCTCATTATCGATTTATTCACCGAGGGAGGACCAGCAGCAGAAGCCGCGGAGATACTTCTTGCTCAATTGAGGAAACATGTATCTTGAATTTGAAACGAGAACCTCGTACAAATATCTCAAACAAGTAATCTCTGCCTTAGAGGAACCTATTTGCATTCTCGGGGGATGGGCAGTATTTCTTCACGTAAACAAGAACTTTCAAAAGGCACAGGGCAGACCATATCTTGGAAGTAGAGATATTGATTTAGGATTCAACCTGGATAAAAATGCAACCGTAGAGCAAATGAAAAATTCTGCACTTGCAAAGTCACTTGATGTTCTTCAAAATAAGCTTAAATTTAAGTCCGTGTCCTTTCGACTACTCAAAGAAATCCATACTGAAACGGAGGAGGAAATCGAGGAAGGAAAGATTATTCCAGCGCATTTTATCTTTCCGATGTATGTTGATGTGCTTGTTGACAACATCCCTGCAAAATTCAAAGAGGTTTTCCGTTTTCAACCAGCAGACGAGCCATTATTACGTTTTGCGTTTGAGGATGGAAAATATAGAAAAGAATTAAAAGAGTTCAACAAGAGATTGTTGCTACCAAAACCAGAGTTATTACTTGCTACAAAATTTAATGCTTTAAAGCACAGAGATAAAGAGCACAAGAAAATAAAAGACATCTGTGATATTTTCGCGTTACTTTGGTATACAGAAGAAAAACCAGAAGCTTTGAGAGAAAAAATAAGAAGTTTTATTAGTCATCAATCTCTTTCAAAATCGATCAAATCTATTGATGGAAGCGATTATCAAAAAGCAGCAAACCAACTAAATCACTCACCGATAGAAATTAGACGAGTGGTAGAAATACTACTATGATAAAAATGGAAAAGTACCGATTCAGAGAATATAATTCAAAGTACAAGAAGTTCTTTTTGAAAGAGAAGAACACCATAACAAAAGCGCTTGGGGACAATTGCTTCATAGAACATGTGGGAAGCACATCCATTCCAAGCCTCGGCGGAAAAGGTATTGTTGATGTTTTAGTAGGCGTTAAATCCAAGAATCACCCTAAATTTATCAAAACGCTGAAATCTACAGGTTATGAATTCAGAGAAAAAGCAAGTACATCAGACCGACTCTTTTTCAGGAGAGATTACAACTCAGGTAAAGAAACAAGAAGAGTACACATTCATTTAACCAAATTTGACGGTAAAGACTGGAATGAGATGATCGCTTTCCGAGATTACTTGTTAAAACATCCAGAAGATGTAAAGAAATACGTAAAAATCAAGAAAGAAGCAGTGGAAAAAGCAAAAGGTGAAGGAGAGATTTACCGAGAATTTAAACAATCATTCATGGAAGAAATTACCAGAAAACAGTTAGCTATTAACGAACTCAGAAGAAAAGTTCAAGAGATAGTTAAAATTGCTACTACTCTCAAAAATAAGCACATCAGCAATAAAAATGCACCCGTAAACTATGCCTGTATCTTCTCCCATAGCCAAAAAGAATATGAAGAGTCAATAAGAATTACACAGAGCATAGGAAAAATAGTAAAAGAAACACCAACAGGTTTACTATTCCAAGTTGAACCGTTAAAAACCGTTTCTGGTATTCTGAAATTACTCAAAATTCGTATTCCTGATGCTACACGGCCGGAACTGGGTGATGCCGATTTTACAATCACAAATTTTCAAAGCTTCAAGAAAAAACATCTTCAAAAAAGAGGATTCAAGCTAATTCCACGTGAACATTTTGAAATGATTGAACTTGTAGATTCTAAGTTTAATGTGAGAGCATATTTTTCAAATCCGCCACTGGATAAACAATTAAAAATAAAGTAACACAACCTTGGGAAATGGGGCTCTATGACGTTAAAAACCGATGGCTCGCTGTGCTCGCCCGAAAAAAGTGTCCTTGCGTCATACGCCTCCGCTCCTCGACTGCGGTCTGCGGTGCTCTGGGACGTTGCACTTTCGCTTCGCTCACCTCGTATAACAGCAACTGCGACGTTAAACAAAATTTTCTTACTGCCTAGTAGGTTCACTTCGTTCCCGAAAATCCTTAAAGTTAGTGCCTTCGTTAAATCTGGTAAAACGGAAACTCAAACAATCACTTCGTGACTATTTCTAACATTGATTTAACGACTACATTTCATTCGACCCAAATTTTTACTTACTTTAAACGACTGGGGGGAATTCCGTAACGATAACTAAACGAAAAACGAACCGAAAAGAGGGGGGGCGAGAAAACTTATTTACTAACCCAACCTTTAGCAATTAATTCTGCTTGCTTCAAAACTGTTTCTATTGCGTTCTTTTCCTTATCTGGAGGATAACCATATCTCCTTAAAATCTTCTTGACTTTCAAACGCATTCCTGCTTGCACGCTTTCTCTTTGAGTCCAATCTATGGTTACACTATTTCTAATCATTTCAGTTAGTTCTAATGCGATTTTTCTAAGAGCATCATCACCTAAAACTTTAACTGCACTATCATTGA
Organism: archaeon; assembly: GCA_020053615.1. Lineage (GTDB taxonomy): Archaea > Nanobdellota > Nanobdellia > Woesearchaeales > GW2011-AR9 > JACRPH01. The sequence goes on from JAGVMW010000114.1 coordinate 4,049, forward strand.
CTTCAAGAGCATCGTAAAATGCAACTTCATCATCATTCATATTAAGCTCTTTGCCTCTGCCTTTCTCATCTCTGACTTTTCTTGCTAATTCAATTAACTCTTCTATAACTTGGGTAGCTTCTATACTCCTATTTGTATATTTCTTGATGGTTTTATCAAGCAAATCCATAAATGATTTAGCTTGAACCATATTTTTCTTTGACATAATTCTTATTTCATCGTTGAGCAATTTCTTCAATGCTTCAAATGCGAGATTTTTCTGAGGCATTTCCTTGACTTCTGCTAAGAAACCTTCGGATAAAATTGAGAGTTCTGGCTTTTGAATTCCTGCTGCTTCAAAAATATCTATAATTCTATCAGAGATAACCGCTTTTGACAAAATCTGCTTAATCGCTGAATCAAATTTATCCTGTAATTCTCTCTTTGTTTCTGTTGTTTTGGTGATAGCAGATTTTATTGCTTGAAAAAGTCCCACTTCATCCTTTATTTTCATTGCTTTATCATGCGGAACAGCTAAAGAAAACGCTTTTAGAAGAGCAGTTACTTCTCTGGCAAATCTTTCTTTTTTATCTTTTTCTTTGAGAATATGCTCCATCGCAGACGGAACAAACGACACTCTCTCCTCTGGTCTAAGTTGGAAGAATTTTTTATAATTGAAGCCATAGAACATATCTTTTACAACTTCGTACTTTTCCATCATTAGCTTAACTGCTTGCTCTTGGTCAAAAGTCGGTTTTCCTTTTCCGCCACTTTCAGTATAATTCATTAATGCTTTTTTTAGTTCAACACCAACGCCCATATAATCAACTATCAAACCGCCTTCTTTTCCAGGATAAACTCGGTTTACTCTGGCAATTGCCTGCATTAAAGTATGCCCTTTAATCGGCTTGTCTAAATACATGGTATGAAGAGAGGGAGCATCAAAACCTGTCAAAAACATATCCCTGACAATCATTAATTTAAGCTCATGTTTGTCATCTTTCAGGTTGTCGCCTATCTGCTTTCTTCTTTTTCTGTTTCTTATGTGCTGTTGCCATTCTTTTGGATCAGAAGCTGAACCAGTCATAACAACTTTTATGAAACCTTTATCATCGTCTTCATTATGCCATTCTGGCTTTAATCTGATTATTTCATTGTAGAGTTCTACGCAGATTCTTCTGCTCATGCCAACAATAATTCCTTTTCCTTCTAAAACAGACAATCTCTCCTCAAAATGCTTAACTATATCTTTGGAAATTCTTGCTATTCTTCTTGGAGAACCCGCAACTTTTTCTAATCTTGCCCACTTACTTTTGAGTATGTCCTTGCATTCAATTTCTTCTCCTTCGGTTGCTTCCTCGAAATCTGTGTCTATCTTTGGTCTTTCTTCTGGTTTTAATTCAAGTTTTGCTAATCTGCTTTCATAATAAATTCTTACAGTAGCTCCATCTTCAACTGCCTGCTCAATATCATAAACATCAACATATTTTCCGAATACTGCTGGCGTGCTTCTATCTGATTTCTCAATCGGAGTTCCTGTAAATCCAATAAAAGAGGCATTTGGAAGAGCATCTCTTAGATATTTTGCATATCCGTACGTGATTAATGCCTTGTCTTTCTTGTCTAATATCTTCGCAGAAAAACCATATTGGCTTCTGTGAGCTTCATCAGCTATAACTATAATATTGTCTCTTTCTGAAAGAATCGGATACGTTTCTCTGTTCTCTTCTGGGAAAAATTTTTGTATTGTGGTGAAAACAACTCCGCCAGAAGACACTTTGAGAAGTTTTTGCAGTTCTTTTCTGTCTTCTGCCTGTGTTGGTTTTTGCCTTAGAACATCTTGGCACTTTCCAAAAGTCCCAAAAAGCTGGTCGTCTAAATCATTTCTATCAGTTAAGACTATAATTGTAGGATTGTCAAATTCTCTTATCAATTTGCCGGTATAGAAAACCATTGTCAGCGATTTTCCAGAACCTTGCGTATGCCAGACAACTCCTGCTTTTTTATCGCCTTTTGGCTGTTCTTTAACTGATGAAAGTCCGTAAGATTCTGGGGCTTCTCTTACTTGCATAATTGATTTTGCGCTGGCTCTTCTGGTTGATTCTATTGCTTTAATTACAGCCCAATATTGATGATAAGCAGCTACTTTCTTTTTTGTCTCTTTATCTTTCTCAAAAACAATGAAATTTCTGATAATGTCTAATATTCTTTTCTTATCGCACATTCCTCTGAGTAGGATTTCTATTTCAGTAAATCCTTTCTTTGGCTTTTCTCCGTTGATAGTTTTCCACTGCATAAACCTCTCTCTTTCAGAGGTTATTGTTCCTGCTCTTGCTTCAATTCCATCACTGATAATTAAGATTTCATTAAATCTGAATAATGATGGTAGCTGTTGCATGTACGTCTGAAATTGGTCGTAAGCTGTCCAAATATCAGCTTTTTCGTCTGCCAAATTTTTTAATTCCAAAACTACCAATGGCAAGCCATTTATGAAAAGAATAACATCTGGTCTTCTTTCAACATTATTTTCAATAATTGTAAACTGATTAACTGCTGAAAACTCATTATTCTCAAGATTTTCAAAATCAAATAATTTTACTATGATGTGTCTTTCTTCTCCACCTTTTGAGATTGGAATACTAACGCCATCAACGAGCAGTTTATGGAAACTTTCATTGTCTGCTATTAGCTTCTGGCTTTCGCTTCTGAGAATTTGCTTTAAAGCTAACTCTCTGGCTTCTTCTGATATGCTTGGATTGATTTTTCTGAGAGCATATCTTAATTTATCAACAAGAACAACATCTTTATAGTCTGATCTTAAAGCAGAGCTTCCGCCAGGCAGATATTCCTCATTGCTTCCTCTTATTATATCATAGTCTAAAGCCTTGAGAATATTCAAAACATTCTCTTCAACGTGTTCTTCAGTTATGAGGTGTTTCATCTTTATTCTTCCATTATACTATTTTTAGTCTCTTTGCTTCTTTAATAAATCTTTTCTGTATATCAAGAATCATAGAGGGATTTTTACTATATTTTTCATTAATTCTATTTACATCGTCTTCGTGATCCACTATACGACCACATTGAGAGCAAATCCACTTGGGAGTGCCCATTGGAGATGAAAAAAGAGATTCGAAACTTATCTGATTGCCATTTATATCAATAATTCTTCCATGTGGGCAAATATTCTTCAGCTGATCAAGTTTTATTTTTCTTCTGTTTTCTAAAAATTTATTTATATCAAATTTAAAGCTAAATCTAATTGCAAAAGCAGCCACAATTATTAAAATCAGTGTTTCTAAAAATGCCATGCTCTAACCTCAACAGGAACTCTGATTTTTCCTGATATTAATCTTGGAAGCAGGGAATCTCGGATTTGTGAGAGTATATTTTGAGTATTGATATTATCTTCACATTTAAGCATTATTTTAATGATCGAATCTTCAAATTTTGAAATAACTTCTTTACTCGGAACTATTATGGACATATCCAATATATCGCTGGCAGATATCCTTTGGTGACTGCCACTCGTTCCCCTGGCCATCTGTACCAACTCACCTAACACGGAATGTTCTTTAAACAGAAGATATAAGTAGCAAAAAAAGGATTTATTTGGTTTGAAAACTAAAAATTCAGTTGAGCATATTGATTTTTCTTTAGCATTTATGACTGGCCAGATTCTGGGAATTCTTGGATTCAATTTAGAGAATAAGACAGACATATTAGTGACAATAAATTTGTTGCTTAATATTTCAGAACCCCTTTGATCAAATGATGTTTTCCCGCCATCGTATGCTTCAATACTCAAGTGACTAAATATCTCTTCAGGAGAACTAACTGGATTTATTTGTTCCTTATTTTGCGTAGCAATATTATGAATCATTCCAATTTTCCATCCTTTCGGTATCTTTCCTAACTCAGAATCAACCATTTCTCCGCCAGTAGACTTATATGGCTTTCCTTTCTCGTTTTGAAATTCAAAGTCTATAAACCATCTTTTGAAGATTGCTCGGCTTAACTCCTCCAAAACTTTATTTATCTTCTGATTAAGTTCTATTTTTAAATCTAAATCTGAGAGGATTTTAGCGATGGCAATTTGTTCAGGAAAAGAGGGGATATTGATTTCATAGCTCATAATCGAATTTTTATCTCCACGTGGCATTTTGGTTCCTTTAGAAGTCAAAACAGTAAATTCAAAAAAGTTATCTTGAGATAAATAGTAGTAAAGATATTTGTTGTTTATGCTTGATTTTTTCCTTATAACCAATACATCATTAGAACAACCACCGGAAAATTTTGCCAACCAAAATTTCTTAAAATATGTCCTAATATTTGAGAATAAAATATCTCCTTCTCTGAATTGAGTTACCTTCCCAACTTTAGGTAATGAAGAAGCCACAGTAATCCCGCCTTTTTCAGGCAGCATATTTTCGGTTGAAATAAAATTATTCAGATTTATTTCAACAAGACTAATCTTTTCAGTAATATATGAAGCAGTTTCTTTTAACTCTTTAACTTCCCAATCTTCAGGAATCATTCCTATTTCAGTTTGCTTCATCTTTGATGAATGCTCAGAAAACTTGTTTTCTGTTGGTTTTAATTTAGTTTGTTGTTTCATTTCTTTTTTGCCTTCTTAGCCCAAAATGTAGATTTATCTCCTGCATGAAATCGTATCTCGCCTTCTGCGACCTCATCAGGGTTAATCTTCATCCATCCGTCACCATTTGCAGAGTCGCATTCATCACTGCCCTCAAAGGTGAAATCATAAATCAAGTCCCCATCACATTTCTTAAAATCCCCATACATTGAACCTTGCACCAATCCAAAATGAAACTCCCCACTGCCTATTTGTTCTATTCTGATGAATGCCTGCACTTCTTCATTGACATAATCATTATCCCATTCACTCATTTTTGTAATGTGCCATGTTCCAATGAAATCTTTTTTTCCTATTTTCGTTCGTTTTATTTTAGTTTTCATCCTAAATCATTAAGCCTCTTTTCTATATCTTCTTTAGATGGCAGATACTTCATGAGTTCTTTAGGAAGCAATTGCGTTATTTTATATGTAGCAACTCCAATTGGCTTTTTGGCATCGCGCAAAGCGTACTCTACTGTTGTTCTTCTCTTTTCTTTGCAGATAATAATACCTATAGAAGCATTCTCCTCATCTAATTTAATCCGGCTATCCAATGCCGAAAGATAGAACTGCATTTTTCCGGCATATTCCGGTTTGAACTTACCCACTTTTAATTCAATAGCGACCAAACTTCTTAATTTTCGATGATATAATAACAAATCAATAAAGTATTCTTCATCATCTACTTCCATCCTATATTGGCTTCCAACGAAACAGAAATAGTTGCCCATCTCTGATAGGAAATTTTTGATTCTACTAACAAGGGCATTTTCCATTTCTTTTTCAGAGTGTTCTTCTCCCAACTCCAAAAAATCAAAAGTATACTCGTCTTTGACCGCTAATTTAGCTTGATTTTGATATTTAACCGGAACAGTTTGGTCAAAGTTTGTTTGGTTGAGAAGATATTTTTCATAAGACTTGTTCTCAATTTGATGGATTAGGACATCTTTAGTCCAGCCAAACTTTCTGGTCATCTTAATATAAAACTCCCGCTCTAAATCATCTTTGCATTTCTCCATAATGATTATGTTTTTTACCCAGCTTATTTCTCGCACCAATGGTGCGAGTTTTTCACTAGCTTTGTAATTTAGGTAAAAATTTCTCATTCTCCAAAGGTTTGCTGAAGAAAAACCTCCTACGCTAGGATATTCCGCTTGTAAATCTTTAGCTAAAGTTTCTACGATAGATTTACCCCAATCCTGCTTCTCAACTATTTTCTTACCAATATCCCAATACAAACCAATGAGTTCTTTATTTACGGCTTTGAGTGCGGAATATTGGGCTTCTCTGATTCTTTGTTTTATTTCAATAAGAAAATGCCGATAATCATCTTTGGTTAGGTTTTTATTCATGATTTTACCTCCACTTCCCAATCTTCAGGAATCATTCCTTTCCAGAAGCTTTTCATGGCTCTGGAATTTTTTGGCAAAATAATCTTTTTTTGCGCAGGCTTCCCGAATTTCATCAATATGCGCTATATGTTTGTTTTCGTTAAGCCATTCATAAAATAAATATACGCTGAAAATAGTAGAAAGCAGTTCTGATACTGTGTTAAATATCCACTTATCAATGCACCACCTGAAAAAAGTCTCTAAAGTATACCTATCAATATCCTGCGGGCTTTCTTCTTCATCTATTGCTAGATAGTCGTTAATATACAATTCTACATTGTTAAGGTGCTTTTTTATTGTTTTTTTGCTGAGGTTCTTTCGTAATAAGTACTCTTCAAATTGGTGGAGCAGTGCGATATTTTCTTTTTGAATTTTTTCGTATTTTTCCATTGTCCTACCTTCATCCCTTCTTTCCCCAGTAATATGTATTTCTCTCATCAAACTACTTCCTTACACGCCCCCGATGTTTTAATCTCCCTCTCTGAATTACAACATATCCCCCGGTTTTCTTAGAGCCTACTTTTGTAATCCTTCCTTGATGTATTAATTCTTGCAAGTAGCGCTTTAATGTTCCAAGGGGCATCTTTGTATCCTGTTCAATATCTGCCCGTTTACAGTTAGGATTTAGCTCGATAAAGTGAAAGATTGTCTCAGATTTTATCGGCTCACTTATCGGCTCACTTATCGGCTCATTTAGTGGCTCAAATTTAGGATGAATCTTCAATCTTGTAATAAACTGGACTCTATCATCATCCGTAATAAATACTGGTGCAGGTGAACCATTATTTTGCATAGCACTTCTTATTTTCCTAAATCCGGTATTCTTTCCCTCTGTGAGCTTTAATTCTTTTAAAAAATCACCAATTCTCCTATTTCTATACCGTTTAGAGATTACGATAGCATCATTAATATTATCTTTATTCAATGGAGGAAGAGGCCCAGGATAACTGATTATATCAATTCGGTCAAGTTCGATTCTTACTTCAATCGGTGCGTCTATCTCATAGCTTTTATGATAAACAGCATTAACTAATGCTTCTTCAATTGCAGTATAAGGATATGAAAAAAATCTTATTGCCTCTGCTTTAGTTGGCACTTTTATTACTTGTTCTTGTATTGCCGAATTTTTTATGTACTGTAAAGCAGAAATGATTTGATTTTGGAGGGGCCCGCTAAATCTTTCTTCTCTGAATTTATCACCGATTTTATCTTGGAATATGGTAACCTCAATCCAAGGGGTTTTAATATATTTTTCTGGCTCATTGGAAAAAAATAATAGCCCTACGTTTTTAGGCTTCATCATTTCGTTAGGTCCTTCAATAATATTGAGGCTCTTGCAAAGCTCTTCAAAACTTAATGCTTTTGCACTTAATCCTGAATGAATATTCTGCAAATATGATTTAATCAACTCTACATTCAAGTCATTTAGCGATGCTTTCTGGTTTATTTGATCATCATAAGGGATCTGGTTAGACATTCCAATTAATTCTTTTTCTTCTTCTTTATTTGCAACAACTGTTGATGACGAATGACGAATATAGTATTTATATTCTGATGCAACCCCAAACGATTTTGGTGCTTTGTACGGTCTTGCAGGGCCACCGGGGCAATATAAAATTATGAGGTTTTTAGAATTATATTTTGTGGGCTCAACAATGGGATAATAAGGCCATTGAATTTTGTTAGATAATTCTACTATTTTTTTCAAGATAAAATCTATCTGATTTTCGGCAATTCCAATTATTCTTTTTTTATCGTCAACACCGATTATAATGTAGCCCCCTCCCCAATTATTAAAATCATTTGCAAAAGCACACATAGTATGAACTATTGATTCAGGATTAAACCCTTCTTTTAATTCAATTCTTTCTGATTCAATTAAATGTTCTTCAATTAATCGTTTGGCGTTTATTGGCAGCAGCATTTTATTCATTCCTTTTTTTATATCTTAAACCCAATCCCTTCCAGATTCTTCTTTATTTCAACATCCAACTTCTGCCCTTCTTTCATCTGTTCAGATAATTCAGCAGTTAATCGTTTCATCTTCTCTTCAAATGCTTCGTCGTCTTCTACTTCTTCTTGGATTCCAACATATCTTCCAGGAGTCAGGATAAAATTATTCTTCTCAACCTCTTCCAATTTAGCGGATTTGCAAAGGCCAGTAACATCTTCATATTTGAGCTTGTTTTCTCCTCTCCATGCGTGATAAGTGGAAGATATTTTCTTAACATCCTCATCAGTTAGTTCTCTATGTCTTCGGTCAATCATCACACCCATATTTCTGGCATCAATAAACAAGATTTGCCCTCTTCTGTCCCTAAACGAATGGTCTTTTTTATCTCGTGTAACAAACCACAAGCAGGCAGGAATTCCAGTATTGTAGAATAACTGGGCAGGTAATGCTACCATGCAATCAACAATATCAGAAGTAATCATATCCTTCCTTATTTCGCCCTCATTAGAAGTATTTGATGACATTGAGCCATTTGCCAGAACAAAGCCAGCTACGCCAGTAGGATTCAAATGATGAATAAAATGCTGAACCCAGGCAAAATTGGCATTATTTTTTGGAGGCACTCCAAACTTCCATCTTACATCTTCCTGCAATAATTCGCCATTCCAATCTGAATCATTAAACGGAGGATTGGCAAGAATAAAATCTGCTTTCAAATCTTTATGCTGGTCATCATGGAAAGCATCGCCCCATTTGATATTTGAGTCAATCCCTCTGATAGCCATATTCATCTTACAAAGCTTCCATGTTGTCTGGTTGCTTTCTTGTCCATAAACCGAAATGTCTTTTATTTTTCCGCCATGAGCCTCTACAAACTTTTCGGATTGAACAAACATTCCACCTGAACCACAGCAGGGATCAAATATTCTTCCTTTGTATGGCTCTAACATCTCAGTTAATAGTTTTACAATAGAACGAGGAGTATAGAACTGCCCGCCTTTCTTTCCTTCAGCAGAGGCAAATTCACCTAAAAAATATTCATAGACTCTTCCAAGAATGTCTTTACTACGATTCTCTTTATCACCAAGTCCAATCGTTCCGATTAAATCAATCAATTCCCCTAATCTTTGCTTGTTCAATCCTGGACGAGCATAATTCTTTGGCAAAACTCCTTTAAGTGAGGGATTGTCTCTTTCAATAATATCCATAGCTTCATCAAGAAATTTTCCAACTTCTGGCTTTTTTGCATTGGCTTGAAGATGCTCCCATCTTGCTACTTTTGGGACAAAGAAAATTCTCCGCGAAACATACTCATCAACATCTTCTGGATCTGAATCTTTCTCTTTTTTCAGTTTTTCATAAACTTCAGTAAAAGCATCAGAAATATACTTTAAGAAAATCAAACCTAAAACAACGTGCTTATATTCAGCAGCATCCATATTGCTTCTTAGCTTATCAGCAGAAGACCATAATTTTTGTTCAAACCCTAAATTAGCACCGTTATTTGACATTTTCTCGCCCCCTCTTATCTAACTCTGCTTCCATGCACTTCTCAAACTGACGAGATACTATCCAGCCTTCTTTCTTGCATATCTCTCTATACTTATCGTAAAGTTCAGAGTTTACTTTCAATGTGATGTTTTTTGTTTTCATTTCACCCCACCTGATAAGAAATACTTGCACATACTTATAAATATTACTGTTTTCTCGCCACTAACTACTGAATACTGAAACTCCCACCCTACCCACCCAAAGCGTCTTCTTTTTGTAAAAAGAAGCAAAAACAAAACGGAATTCCCCCCTACGAACGACTAAACTAATGTCTGCTTCGCAGTAATTGATGTTAAAGTAAGTAAAAACTACGGCACCTATCTGATTTTCGGCAGTAAGAAAACTTCTCCGCTTTTTTTCTGCGGAAAAAAATGCTCGACCCCGTTGCACTCTCGCTACGCTCGGGTCGGCTAACAGCGGAAGCCGTCCCGCAATCCCCTCCCAAAACACAATTTAAATCTTCATTCTTCTCAGAAAAAAATAAAATCCCTCATTTAACACTCCACTGCTCCTTTCATCCTCCAAATCTTCATTAAATTATGAGCAATACAGGCCAAATTAAACTCAATCTTCACCTTTTCCTTGCCTCGAAGCAGGAATTCCCTGAATCCCAAGTTCTGCTTGATATTCCCATACACCGGCTCGACCGTAATTTTCCGCAAAGAATACACTTTCTTTGCTTCATCTGTTTTCATCTTGTCTCTCATCCTCAGCCGTTCACGGAAGTAGAACGGCACATCTTTTTTCTTCCCTAATTTATCATTATAATAACTCAATATCTTCATGCCGTTTTTCCTCGTGTACTGAAACTTGAAGTAAAATCGATGTTTTCCGACGATTAATTCATCTCTCTTGGCATCATACTCATACTGGTCGTGATTCAAACTTTGCTCCTTGCCGTCAAACTCTTGTGCTTGTGCACGAGAAGGCACATATAAATCAATCTTATTTTCCTCCGCAAATTTAATGTTCCCCGCGTCACTATAACCGCAGTCAACTCCCACCTTTGTGTCATCTTTCAAAGTTATATTCTCTTTAACATTCTTCATCTGCGGGATGAACTGGTGAACATCATGCTTGTCCTGGCAGATCTCATTGGCAATAATTATCTGATTCCTGTCGACAGTTAGCTGAGCATTGTAGCTCAGCTCGGAATGCCTTTTCTTGGTCTGCATGGCTCTGGCTTCAGGATCAGAAAGGGAGACTTTCTTCAACCCATACTTTTCCAGTTCATTTTTAGCTTGTTCAATATTCTTTTTGACCTTCTTCTTATCTTCTGCCTCATGGAATTCCCTAACTATTTTCTTAAGGTCTCTTTTGTCAATTCCAGTAAGCCCTTCTTCCCTATCGTCGAAGAGTTGGTCTTCCAGTTCATCCAGAGCTATATCTTCTTTGATCATCTTTTCGATAGCTTGGTCCAGTTTGTCCAACCCTTTCTTATCCATATATCTCTTGCTACCAGCGTAGGCCTTTAAGGTTGTTCCATCGATGCTGATAAAGCTGAGGTCAGTAAGGTTGTGCCTGGCGGCGATTTCCACCGTTTTTTTGAATGCATCTTTGACAAATTCAGGATGTTCCATCCTGAAGCGGTTTATCGTCCTGAAATCTGGATGGACTTTCTCTGCCAGATACATGAAAATAAAGTTTTCTCTGGTTGCCCTGGCCAATCTTCTGGAAGATCTGGTTTTGCAAAGCATCCCGTAAACCAAGATTTTCATGATAATTCTCGGGTGATAGGCAGGATGCCCTGCGCCTTCGTAGATCAAATCAAAGTCGGAGAAATCTAACTCATCAACATAGTTTTCCACTAGGAAACAGATGTGGTCTTTAGGAATGATTTCTGTTATCGACGGTGGCAGAAGCCAATTCTGGTCTTGGTAAGAATTTATGTATGCCATATTGCACCTCATTTTATTGATGATAAGATTATAACTTGTCGACGGGAGAACTAGTATTTATATTTTGTGAATTATGGGACGGTCTGAGGGGTCCCATATGTTATATGACATTTTCTGTCGTTGTAACTGTACTCTACGCTAACGCTAAACTCTAAGGACTTTATGATTGACGCTTCCGTGACAGCTAACTTTAAAACTACGAGTGGGGGCTAACTTAACGGAAAGATTTATATACATAATATGATGTATCTAAGTACATAATGAAAACTGAACTCAAAATCCTTAAGAACTTTATAGAAACTAAAAAACCAAAAACGATTAGAGAGATCGCTCAACAAATTAAATCTGATTACAGAATAACCCATATTGCCGTGCAAAGACTTATTGAAAAAAATGCTCTTAAAGTCCAAACTGTGGGGAAAAGTTCTTTATGCTCGCTGAATGAGAAATACTTTGGAAGTTATATCTACGAAACTGAAAACGAAAGAAAAGAAGAGATTCTCAAAAATAAGAATATAAACCAACTTTACAAAGAAATTATGTCCAAAGTAAAAACAGGTTCTTTTATCCTGCTTTTATTTGGTTCTTACGCAAAAAACAAGCAGACAAAAGTGTCAGATATTGATCTTCTATTCATCTCAAATGAAAGTGGCTTTGAAAATAGAATTTCAGACATTCTTTCATTACTCCCATTAAAGACTCATGCTCTGGTATTTACAGAAGAAGAATTTATCCGGATGAAAGACTCAAAAAAGTCAAATGTAATCCAAGAAGCAATAGAAAGTAATATAATACTGTATGGGATTGAAGCTTATTATAGGATAAAAAATGCTTGACGAAAAACGAATTAAAGAAGCGGAATCAAACGTGAGGCAGTATCTACAAGATAATCTGCTTAAGAAACAGACAGATGAGACGGCTAGAGCAATGTATATTGAAAATGCTGATCTTTCACTGGAGACGGCTAAGAGACTTCTTGCTTTAGAAAGTAAAGATTATCAGCCTTATCTCTGGGTAATTGTCCCCTCTTACTATTCAATGTATTATATTGCCAATGCCATCCTTTTAAAATTAGGGTATAAAGTAGGAGATAAAATAAGTCATAAAGTAACTGCCGATGCCATTATTGTTTTTGTCAGAAATAAACTCAAGAAAAGCCTCCTAGAAGAATATGAGAATGCTCAGGCAGACGCACTGGAATTAATGTCACAGCGAGCCGATGTTTTATTGAAATCCCTTGACGAAGAACGACAAAAACGGTCAAAATTTCAATATCAAATGGATGAGCAGGTGAAACGAGGAAAAGCAATAACTTCTCTGGAACGGGCTAAAGAATTTGTGTTTGAGATGAAGAAGTTGTTATAGGTAAATTTTTTTATTTTAAAGAGATTTCCCACAGTTCAGGCTCATGATCCAGGAACGCCAAACGCCGTTGGCGCGATTTCCATCGCCAAAGCCACTGAAGTATTAGAATCAATTGGTTATGATCGTATTCACAAATATGAATCTGAATTAGTTAGAACTGCATTCAGAGGATTAAAGCAAACTGATGGCGTAACAGTTTATGTTTCTGAATCAGAATTAGGTAGCGTCATTCCTTTTGATATTACAGGGACAGATAGCCGATTAACTGCTGAAATCCTAAGAGATGATTATGGGATTGGCGTACGAGCAGGTTCATTCTGTACTTATGAATTCATGAGAAAAATCAAAAATATTTCTGATGAACAAGACAAAAAAATCTTAGAAGAAATTGATAGAGGCATCACAAGAAGTATTCCCGGAGTTGTTAGGGCTAGTTTTGGCTTAGTGAATAATCAAGAAGATGTTACAAGATTAATTTCTGCTGTTAATGAAATCGCTCACAATGGAATAGAACATTATTTCGAAATATACAACCAAGACAATACCACCGGATTGTGGACAAAGAGGTAAAAAATGGCAACAAACGTTAAACCTAATGAATTGAATTACGACCATTACGAAACAAAAAAATATGACGATGATATTGTTCGCTCTATTCCAGGACATGAGGAACTTCATAGACACATAGACCAAATTATTCAAAGAGATTATATTTCAAGAGGAAAAGTTAAAGTCTTAGAATTAGGAGTTGGAACGGGATTAACAGCAGAAAGAATATTAGGACAAATGCCAAATGCGGAATATACAGCCGTTGATTTCTCTGAGCAAATGCTCGCAGGAGCAAGAAGACGTTTATCTCAATATAATGTAACATTTGTAAATGGTGATTATTCACAAATTGATCTTCCAAATGATAACGACCTCGTAGTTTCTATTGTAGGAATACACCACCAAAAGACCAATAAAGATAAAAAATCTCTTTTTCAAAAAATATACCATTCCATAGCTGAAGATGGTTCTTTCATTTTTGGAGATTTGGTTACATATAAAGACAGAACAGAAGCAGCTTTAAATGAAGCAAGACATTACCATCATCTTGTTGAACACGCAGAAAATGAAGAATCATTAAGAGAATGGGCGCACCATCACAAATTCTTAAACAAACTTGCTCCTTTAGAAAACCAAGTAAAATGGCTTAGAGAAGTTGGTTTTAAAAAAGTAAAATTAGTCTACCAGAAATTCAATACTGCTTTAATCTATGCAACAAAATAATGTCAATTCTCTTGTTTTGATTTCTTCTTTTCCAATCTTTTAACTGATTCAGCTTGCTCTACATAATTTTCAGAAGTAATAACTCTTCTGCCACTTTTTGTTTCCAAATCTCTTCTGGCTCTTCCGGCAACAGCTCCACCTTCTTGAGCAGCTTTTTTGCCCTCATCAAATCCCTCTACATTTTTATTCTTTGTAATTTCTGTTGTAGCTGCCTCACCAAGCATGGAAAAGATAAGCTCCAAGTCTGTCATGTGGTCGCGTAAATTTTCCCGTTTCAGTCCCTTTAACTCTTTGTACTCGGACGGCGTTAAACCAAAAGTCGCTTTGGATATTTCTGCGGTGAGAATTGCATATTCCCTTTCAGTCTTTATAGCTCGCTTATCCCATTCGCCGGTTAATTCATCCCTTATTGCTATCCCCCTTACCCTTCGCTCAATCCATTCATCAGAGTATCCTTTCTTTTTGTACAATTCCCTCATCCTTTTTTGAGCAAGCTCCGGGTTTTCTATCTCTTGTACTCGTTCATAGCCAACCTTTGCCAGCCATCTCTTAAATGGTTCTGCTTTCGGAGAGGGAATGGATTGAACAATCCTCAAGAGAGTTTCAGTATTGGCACAGTCCGTTTCATAAAACTTACCATCGGAAGACGGTAACTTCAGTTGTACGATTTTTTCGTACAACTCAAATCCTTCATCTTTGAGCTTAATTTTTAGATCAGACCAATATCTTCTAGGAATAGAGCTGCCAGTTAAGACTGTTACAATATCTATTATGGAGAAGAACCATTCTTCATTATGCCACAATCTTCGTATGCCTTTTCCCTGAAAAACAATTAATGATGTTTCCGGATCCATTCTAATAGTTATTAAATAGACATTTCTTTAAATACTTTGTCCAAACCTGTCCAGTGACCAGTGGCTCTCTAAATGGAAACAACGGCTCTTAAATCCCCCTAACTTTTGTCTCTCTTCTCTCATATTCAAATAATCGAACTTTTGACGAACTACGGTGGCACCTAAAGTCTCGGGAATGTTAAAACTTCTTCGGTTTAATGTCCTTCGGACTTAAACCTCGACCACGCTGCGCTTTCCCTACGATTTTTATATTCCCTTCGGTCATTAAAAATCTTCGGTCGGGTCGGCAAACAGGGGTTTACAGGAATTTTACTCGGCTCGTAAAATTCCCAAATGTCAATCCAGCTCTCAAAAATTTCTCAGCTCTGATTTTTGTGGGCTACCTCAAAAATCGAGGAGAAATTTTTGGAGGGATTGCCACTTCTGTAAACCCCATACGTTAAACTCAATAAAATTTCTGTTAGACTAAACTTAAGGGGTGCTTATTTTCTAATGGTTTGTAAGATAGCTTTGTAAAGGTCGAAAGATTTTTATAGGTAGTTAAGAGTTAATATATAAAATGGAAATTAAACAAATATTAGATAAAATTGAATCAAATAAAAGCATACAACAATTTCCAAAAACCTCTGGAATTTATGTAATGTATGCAAAAAATAACATTATTTTTGATTTTATTACAATTAATAAAGGAGAAATAATATATATTGGCAAAAGTGAAAGTTCATTATCTGATAGAAAAACAAAACAACATTTTAGTTCTGAAAGTACTGGTCGGTCAACTGTGAGAAGAAGTTTAGGTGCTATCCTAAAAAAAGAATTTGATATAAAATGTTTTTTAAGAGGTAAAGGAAAATCTAAAAATGATTCTAATTGTTATATATTTGATAAGGAAAGTGAAATCAGATTAACTAATTGGATGAATGAAAATATTTCCATGTCTTTTTTTGTCACAAATAATCCAGAAGAAATAGAAGTTAGGTTAATTGCAAAATATAATCCTATTCTAAATCTAAAAGAAGCAGAACATAATTTTATAACACATATCAAAGATTTAAGAACTAAATGTAAAGATGAAGCTGAACAAAATGGTGTCTTGAAATGAATCCTAAAGAATATGAAGAATATATTGGCGAATATTTCAAAAATAAAGGGTATGATATTAAAGTAACTTCTTTTACAAATGATTATGGTGTTGATTGTTTTGCTTCAAAAGGAAAAGAAAAGATTGCAGTACAAGTAAAAATGTATGGTGAGGGTATTAGACCTGTAAATAGAAAAATGATGATGGAATTATATGGTGCAATGCACTATTTTGACTGCAATAAAGCAAAACTTGTAACAAATGGCAGAATATTAGATGATGCCAAAGAAGTTGCAGATAAGTTAGGTATTGAAATATTATATGTCGAAGCAGTTGAAAATCATAATTCTAAAACGAAAATAGATGAAACTTCTTTTGAATTTATCTGGGAAAGATATATCTTGCCATTAAAAGGAAAAACATTAACTAGAACTAATGGAGATACAAATATAATAAAAGATGTGGATTGGAGCGGAATAAAAAGAATAACTTCAAATGGCAACACTGCAAAAATAGATATTGAGATTTTCAAACAAGTTATTAACCACTTAAGGAAAAATGGAGAAATTTCTCGCAAAGAAATCAATGATGATTATTCAGGTAGAGCTTCATCTGGAATATGCTTAATATTATCACAAGTTCCTTTTATTCAATATCACAATAGTCCTTCAAAATTAATTTGGAGAAAATAAAATGGTTCAAATTCCTTGTCAAAATTGCGGAAAGATGTATCCTGAAGAATGGTCTTGGTATAGCTGTAATAAATGTGATTATAGAATTTGTCAATCTTGCATTTCCAAACATAAAGGTAAATATGGAAGCGGTTTCAAATGTAGTCAATGTACATTTGGACAAATGAAACGAAAATAAGCACCCCACGACTAACAGAAATTTTACTTTGAATTTTTGCCTTCGACATCGTTGCACTAAAATTCAATCCTAACGGAGAGTTTAACAGCGATGTTATACTCAATATTTTAATCACCTTTTCAGGCACGCTGTCGCTTCCGTAAATCTTACGCATTGGCACCTTCGCTAAATCGGCAACGACGACAAAACGAAATTCAATTACTTCGTAACTAAACCTAACGATGATTTAGCGGTTCACTCCATTCTCCCAAATTTTCGCTAACATAAACTAATAGGGGGAGTTCTAAACTTTCTGACAACTAACTTTGACGAGGGGGGAGTTCCGTGACGACGAGAATAAGTGCTTTTCAGATTGACTAAATGCTTCCTTGATGCACAAGAATTACAGCACCACCAGATACTATAGTTCTAAGATTTCCCACCTGACGCTGGAAGATTTCACTGCCATTAAAAAATGCAGCGTGTCCGTGAGGGCTACCAATATTTGGATAACCATAGATTACATCAGTCCTTACACCACTAGCTGAACCACGATCATTCCAATTGAACCAACCGTCGTTTGTGCGAATACTATTATTTTGGTACATATCTGAACTCTTTATGAGCATTACTTTTTAATTATTTCGCAAGAATTCTGAACCCATTCACAAAACCCACATTCTTCAGAGGGAGCGGGAATTTCAGCTTCTAAAACTTGAACAACTTTCTTAAAAATATTCTCGGCGTTCTTGATATTAACTTTAATCTTGATTAAATCCTTATGGAAGTCTACATCACCATTCTCATGGACTTTGCTAGGATGGTAAAATAATAGATAAGTATAATCCTCTGTCTCATAGCCATTCTTTCGTAAGAGAAAATTGTAGATATCCATCTGGTCTTGATAATGCTCGTGCGTATCTTCTTTTAATGGGTAGCCTCTGGTTTTATAATCTAAAACAATCAGTTTCTTTCCCTTTTGGAGCAGATTATCAATAGCTCCATGAAAGAGATTACCTTTTTTATCAGTCCATGGTATTCCTTTGAAATTGCTTCTCCAAACTTTGAGGAGTTCTTCATTGTCAAAGAGCTTTACTTCACCTTTTAATTGTTGAAGTTCTGGAGGCAATTCTCCTCTTTTCATAAAGCGGTCAAAATGTTCTTTGAGAATTTTATCCATTCCACTCGGAAGAGATGGGAAAATGGAATCTGGACGTTTAATGTTCTTGTTTAAAGCAAGCCAGAAACATCTAGGGCAATCTTTCAGTAAGCTTAGGCTTGATGGGCTGAATTTGTAGGTCATTTTACGAAATAAAATCTAAAGTTATTAATCTTAATTTCTTCTCATCAAACTCGTCTAAGCCTTCTTTTTCATAAACCAGCTTATCCGAAACAAAATTAGTAACATCTACAATTAGTTTTTTCCAATTTTTATGTCCTTTTCTATAATTATTCCAAACTTTTCTAATAATTTGAATCCTCTTCTTAGTTAAACTAATGTTAACTAATTTCTTTCTAGTCTCTTCCCATTGTTTTTCTAATGCATTATCTTCCGGAAAATCTAAAATGTAATCCTCTATATCTCTCTCTATTTCGATAATTAATTGGCTCAGAAACTTTTTACTTCTTTCCTTACTCCAATCCTGTTGTTTTGTATCTGCTTCTTCCTTTACTCGTATTGAATTATATGTTTCTTTAATATCTTTAAGAATATTGGTGTTAATATCATATACTTCCTCGAAAAATTTAGGAATAACTCTTTTTTCGCTCTCTTTACAAGAAATAAATTGAAGTATTTCGGTTTTGTTCTTAATTGATTTTCTCGATTCTAAATCATGCAAATACCAGAAATGGAAATCTTCTCCATATTCATAATAAAAGAAAATTCCCCTAATACTTTTTTTAATCAAACCACTATGAATCCCATCAGGCAGGTTTTCTAATTCTTTCATTGAACTTTTCTTGAGGTAAGTTTTCAATGGCTGATAAAAAACTTCTCCTCCACCAAATACGTCAGCTTCCAATTCATCTAAAACTGAAGATTCTTTATCTTTTATCCTCCTGATTACTCCAAAAACTTTAGGATGGATTTTTTCACCCAAAACAGTCTGATCTAATCCTACTGACTTATCTATATTGATTATTTTGTTTTGAAGAATGTTAACTAATTTTAATAATTCTTCTAATTCATCTTCTGGGAAGAAATTGTAAATATATATTTTATCATATAATGAGCCAATCCTGTCAATTCTACCTGCCCGCTGAATCATTCTTGTTGGATTCCAATGCAAATCATAATTTATTAAAATTTGTGCGGTCTGTAAGTTTTGTCCTTCTGATAATACATCAGTGCTTAGAAGAATGTCTATTTCTTTGTTTTTAAATCGTTCTATAATTTTTTGTCTGTCTTTTGGTGTAAAACTGCCAGAACCAGAGATTTTTTGAAGCTTGATGTTTTTGAATTCTTTTTGTTTAGAAAGATAATCATAAACATAATCTAAAGTATCTTTGTAATAAGTAAAAACTACAATTTGGCTTTTTTCGTGTAATTTCAATAATTTATCTTTAAATTCAAGTAATTTTGCATCTTTATCAGGAGTTAAGTTCTTTATTTTTTCTAATATACTCCCTAATAGTTGAATATCAATTTTAATGTCTTTAAACATCTCTTCTTTATTGTAATTATTTATGTTGAATTTATCTAATTGTGCTAGTATCTCCTGTTCAATTTCTTCTGAATCTTCCTCAAAGTCTTCATCTTCGGCAAGTATATATTTTATTAGTTTAGTATAAGCTTGTTTAGATAAGAATTTTCCTTCTTCTAAACAATTCATCATTGTCTTTAAGAACTTGATATGACGACTAACGCTAATCCTGAATGCCTCAATACTGCTTTCTAGTCTTTTTAGAAGAATTGTTTTGAAAATACCGCCTATGGCAATCATACGATTTAAAGCCAAGATTTCTTCTTGCGTTTGCAAATTTTCTTTTTTATATCTAAGAATATTATAATAAGCCATAGTCAGCTTTTCGGATATTATGTCCGCAATTTCGCGATACATCCCTTGGTAAGTTTGATTCAGTTTGTAATTGATTGTTTCTAGCTTCCTATCTGGAAATGTTATTTTCTGCCCATTAACTGTTGCATTAGGATACTCTTTTTTAATATAATCTCTGGTTCTTCTGATAGAAATTTCATTTAGTAAGTCGTTTAATAATGCAGGATTGCCTCTCTTATCAATTTCTTTAAAATGGACAAATAAATCAGGAATGTTCTCTTTTATGAATGTTGCATTATCATTTCCAACAAGAAGAAGAATCTGTGAATACAAATCCCAAATAGAATTATTGATGGGTGTGGCAGTCATAAAGAGAATTTTAGGTTTTTCACCGTTTTCTTTTGTGATAAACTCAATTAATGTGTTCATGTTCTCCCACCTGTTAGAGAGTTGATTTCTAAGATTATGGCTTTCATCAACAATTATTAATTCTACTTCTTCTAAATGCCCGCCAGTGGCAGTTTTTGCTTTATCTAAGAAGTCTTTAGAAGCTAAATTTTCTTGTGAAAGAATATTTTCAGTAAGTTGCTTATCTTTCAATGCGGGAAGCCACATTGTTTCCTTTAATTGTGCCGGACAGATAACTAAGCATCTCTTTCTTCTAAAAAAACCAAATTCTTCTAATACTTTAAGCGCAATATATGTTTTACCTAAACCAACCGAATCAGCAACCATGACTGCCCCATATTTTTTTAAACGTGAGAAGACTCTTTGAACAGCATCACTTTGAAATTCGGTTAATTCAACATTTGAAATACCACTTTTGTCTTTCTTTTTTTCTTCTTCCTCTGATTCTGCGGCTATTTCATCTTTTTGCAGTTCATAAAGTGATTTTATATAAATTTGAAATGGAGTGTATTCTGTAGTTCCAAATCTTGAATTTTTGAGTAAAGTGATTAATTGCTCTTTAAATTCTAAAGATTCTTTCCAGAATTTATTGAACCAGTTTTCTCTACTATATTCAACAAACATTTTACCCTGCTGAACAGTGTTATATTCTCCTTCTCTTGTAAGCCCAGCATAAGTAAAATTGGAAGAGCCACTAACCACTAATTTATCAAAAATATAAGTTTTTCCATGCAATAGGTTTTTGTCATAAATTCTGATTTCCACATTATGTTTTTCTAAAAAAGTAATTAAATCAGTAACATGGTCTTTCTTTTCTTTTGTAAGACCTAACTCTGCAATTTCTGTTTCTACTACTTTCAGCAGGGCTTTTCCTAAAGTCTGATTGTTATCCGTAAGTTCGGGGGATTTTCCAAGAAGCAAGCGAAATTTAGTAACTCCTTCTAATTTTTCTTTAACCAAAGCATACCCCTCCACGTTAAAGAATGCGGTAGCAATATCTAAATTAGTATTGGGATCTAAATGGAGAACTTTGTTTAGGAAAACAGACAGTTTTATGTTGTTGTTATCAACAATGTTTTCGTCAATCATCATTTGAATACCCATCCCTCTTTTCTAAACATTTCAATCAAGAATATGCATTCAATACCATATTCTTGGCATACATAAGGAACTTTAGTTTTTTTACCACTTATTCTTTCTTCTGAAACAACTATTCTTTTTTTTATTGTTTCAATTAATGTTTTTTGAGCGTCTGCCTCCATCTCAATAGCAAGCGCAATAACAAAAGGATCTGCAATAGGAACCATACTATCTTCATTTAACCATTTAGGATATTTGGCTAATAATTCTTGAACAATTTGGATCTGTCTAGGTGTTAAATCTTTAAACAGCTTTGTCTGTTTTTTAGACCATTCTTTCAGGTGGTCGTCTCCCCTTTCAATTTCTTTTAAAACTTCTTTTGGTGAAACTAAAAATCCACTTTCAATTAACGATTCTATTTTTTGCCAAACAGGAGGAAAAATATCTATGGGATACTTTCTATTTAACTCTATCAGTGAACATGAATCTATCACATAGTAATTTATGGATGTCATTTGGAAGTCCTTTTTATTACTTTTTCAAAATATTTGGTTTTTATTGATAGATAACTCAATGCATCGCTGTATGTGATAAATCCTTTATCCATGTTATCAGCAACCAAAGAAGGTAGTTTATGCCCTAATTCTGCAATGCATTTCTGGTCTTGAGTTCGCGGATCAACGATTTTGTGTTTTCCTTCAGCTTTAACGGGTATAGGTCTCTCCAGAATTGATTTGTAGATTGATTGAGTAATAAAATTAAGATTAAACATATTATAAACAAGCATCGCTTTACTGACTTTGTATTTTCTTTTTAGTGTATTTAACGTATTTGTTTCTGTTAATGATTCTTTTTTCTGTGAAAATACTGAATTTGCCAATTCTGCTGGAAGTAAGAAATTTGACGCAAACAGGTTACACCATTTCTCAATCTTATCCTGTGTTTGAAATTCCGTTAAAGAGATTGCAGTCTCTCCAAGTAAAACATGCCCAAACTCGTGCATCAAT
Organism: archaeon; assembly: GCA_020053615.1. GTDB lineage: Archaea > Nanobdellota > Nanobdellia > Woesearchaeales > GW2011-AR9 > JACRPH01. The sequence continues at coordinate 26,375 of JAGVMW010000114.1, forward strand.
GTAAATATTCTAGCTTCAATCTCATCCTGAGAGTTGGTCACTACAATTTTAGGATCTTTATCTGATAACGCAAAACCTCTTGCATCTTCTATGGGCATCGATATTTGAAATGAATAAATGTTTTTCTCTTCAAGCATTTCTCTTAAATAAGAATATACTTTGTAGGCATCTTTTAATTCAGTGGTTTGCTTTTCTACTGAAAAAAATAATAGTTCCCTATACTTAGTTGCTATCTGCTGCGGGTTATCCGTAATTTTATGTAATGTGATTTTAGGTTTCAAATCATTTTCAATATTTATGGCAAGCTCTTGGATGATTCCCTGTAAATATCTTGCTTTTCTAATTGCCAAAATTGTCTTTTTGTTAAATTTTCCTTCTTTTCCTGGAAGCATACGGTAATCTTTTGGTTTTGGCTTCTCTTCAGGCGCTTTGGGCAGGAAGAATACAGCTAAAGGTCTTTTTAATTTATCTGCAAGAGCTTCTAATTGTTTTATGGTAATATTTCCTTTTAACCAATCTTTATATATTGCTTCAGAAATATTTAGTTTTGAAATTAGTTCAGACTCATCCCAACCGGAAGTACTGATTGCCCATTTGATGACTTCAGGCTTTATTTGTATTTTTACGGGTTTAGTTTTTGGCATTTTGTACCTTGTAAATGTAATATTCTTTATGGTTATCTGTACTTTGTATATTAAAGTTTATATTGTTTTTCTTATCAAAGCGATTAAGTAAGTATAAACCATATGTCCTGACTCAGCCACTTTTATCTTTAGTTCTTGTAACTTAGTTCTATCTGCAATTAAATCAATTTTAAATCTATTATCTGACTTATTATTTATTCTTCTTAATTTTATTTCGATAATAACATAGGGATTATTAAAGCCATATCCTTTTGAGGGTAGAGGAAAATGCCCGCCCTTCTTTGTTATGAGTTGGGAGACATCAAAAATAACAATATCTGATCTGCACTTTAACTTTTTAGAGCGACCATACCACCTAACTTCACAATGCACCGGAATTGATTGCTGATTATCTTCTGTTTGTTCCAAACCGTTAAAATCAGCAAGAAGTAAATGATAAAGATAGGCTCTAACATCTTCTTCAGTTAAGAATTTATCAGGAGTAGCTTTAAATTCATCTATTAAAGTATTAATCTTTTGTTCTACTTTTACTTTGATTTGTTGATTTTCCATCTTTAACTCAATAGCCCAAAAAACAATGGTACGTATTTTAGGGATATACCTGCCACTATTTTCAGTAGTTCAAGAGCATTTTCTCCGCTTTCTTTTAGGGTATTAAATTTTTCTAGTATATTAAATAAGCCCTTTTTCTTTTCTGAGTCTAATTCAGAGTCTTGCTCTATCATCTGTTTTAAAATGTAATGTTTTGAGTTGTTAATTACAATGGTATTACCGTCTCCTGCGGATTGAACTACATTCCCAATTGAAGAGTTTATTATCTGTTGAGATATGTTCTGGTCAATATCAACTAACGGTCTTTTGCCACAGGCGATTTCTAAACCTTTGGCAGTAACTTTATTCCAAATCATGCCTACAAGACCTCTTGCCAGAGTTTCTGTGTATTGAACCGCTCCAATTTCTTTAAGATATTCAAGAACATCACACACTTCTTCTTCATTAATCTTTAATTTTTCAGGAAGTTCTTCTACTTTGATTCTATCATCAGCTAATAATTTCAATACCGGTTCAGCTAAATGTATGGTTTTGGCATTCATTTTATTTTTTAAACAGTTCTCTTATATCTTTACTTCCAACTAGCTTTACGTTGTTAAAATGTTGGGGGTATTCTTCTCTAGTTAAAGTTATTAAATAATTAACCATGTACCATTTCAATCCATTATTCTCACTTTTCGCATTTGCTAAATGAATATAAGCATTTCTTGATTCCCTAATAATGTCTAAACAATTATGTTTGTTAATATAACTATACTTTTTTAAGTATCTTTTGCCTTTTGTACCAACTAAAGCCGGAGTTTTATCGATTTTATATTTTTGAATAAAAGAAAGATAACCTTCCTTAAGAGATTTATTAGACGCATGGAATAGTTTAATACATTCATGAAATTTGAATGTTTCTGAGGAGAAATTTGAACTAATATCTTTCTTTGCATCATAATAAATCTTATTTAATTTGGATTGGGTTAATTGTGAGATTTTATTTAATTTATCCAATTTCATGGTGTATTTCTGAGAAAATTTGTTTGACAACATTTTGTTCAAACCAGTAAAAACACCATTTTTTCTGTCAAGCCCAACACACCTATCGGTTTTGTTTATAATGAAATTTCTTTTAAGTAAGATGAGTTTGACTAAGTGTTCTGCAGTTGAACCAATTAAATTCATTTTCTGAAGATGATAAGCTCTTGATTGGTAAAATTTCTGTTTTTGTCCTTGATTATAGGAAACAACTTTTTTATTTAACAAAATTTTGACTAATTTAAGATTTTCTTTGATTAAAGCTATATAAGTATCTACTACTATTGGTTGATATAAAAGTATATCAAATTTATCTTTCGAAATTTCCCATTGTTTTAGTTTCATTTTTTCAAACTCGTCGCTTTGTTTAATCTTTGCTGTACTAACTCACAGACAGCCCAATATACTTCTTTTCTTTCTTCTTTGGTTAATCCCAATTCATCAAAGATGATATTGTCAAGTTCTGCTCGGTCTGGAAGAGGCTTTGGCTCTTGTTCACGGATGGGTTTGGTGGGGTCGATGCCGAGTTCTTCAAATATTGATTTTACTTCTCTTGTAAAAAATTTATTAATATTATATTTTGAAAAATTCAATTTTTGGAGCGATACCATTGGGATTTTATTAGCATCCATTGTAGCTAAATCCAGAGCACCCTGACCTAAATTTGAACGTCCATAAATTTCAATAAATAAAGCAGTAAATGTAGAGTTAAGAAGTAATGAAAAGTACTTTGGATTTACTTCTTTTTTTAGTTTTATCATGTGAAAGCGACGGTCACTTAATGCTTTCTTTTCCGAATATGGATGAATAAACCGGTCATTATACCCATATAACATAAAGCAATTTGTGAACTCAACATTAGAAATAGACCACCAGCCCGGTTTTCTATTTACTACGGTTGGAACTTCTGGCCATGGGATTCCTGCTTTGACTTTACCTTTCTCTTTTGTCTCTTGTCTCTCTCCCCATTCTATATACTTTAAAGCATTGTTATGGTCCTTTGATTTCAGCGAGTTCTTAGATTCATTACAAATAAAAACAAATTTTTTGTTGATATATTTATTTAAACTAATGCACTTAACATCCTGAGGAGATTTAATCAATGGGATAAGATAATCAGTCTCAATTTTCCATTTTTTTACTTGTTCTTCGTTCAAATAAAAGAAATCATTTATCCCGCTGTAAAGTCCCGTATCCACTTTACCGTATAATTCTTTTAATACTCCAACATCCTTCTTACTGAGTATACTAAAAACTATGTCTGGAGAACGCAAGAACTTACTCCCCCACTTATTTCCTTCATAACTCCCTTTGCCAAACCTTCCATTTTCATACCCTTCTGGATATTCCCAACCATCTTCCAGCAAATCTTCCTGATTAATGGGATAAACCCTAAACTCATTTGTTTTCAGTATCTTCTCTGCTTTCTCAATCTTAACCAGATTAGCCGCATTAACCACTTCCTCAAATGGCTTCTTGAACATCACAAAGCGAGCAGTTTGACTAAATCCAGAATATGTCGCTTTTCCATTGCCATTATACTCAGCGCCATACTCAAATAATGATTTTTGCTTGCCAATTACCGGCGCACCCAAAAGTGCAATAATTGTATTTACATCAGCATGCTCAAAGCTTCGTTTGGCTTGATTGTCATAAATTCCAATAACGTGCGAATATCTTAACAAAAACTCCTGCAACCCCTTCCCATAACCCACATCCAGCCAAGAATTAGAGGTAATAAAACAAAACACTCCACCAGAATTAAGCAAACTCAATCCGTGAAAGTAAAAATAGACATACAAATCGCTTTTCTTATCCCAATCAATAACGACAGGAAACCTATTTTGAACGGATTTAATCAATTTCTCTTTATATCCTCGTCTATCTTCAAGTGTAACCTCTTCTTTAAGCTTATTTGGCGGAGCAATCTTCTCCTGCCGCACATACGGCGGATTGCCAATCACAATATCAAACCCGCCTTCATCTGCAAATACTTCCGCAAAATCAATATCCCAAACAAATGGTTTCTTGGCAGGATCTTTCAATAACTCTTTTACTTTCTTTAATTTCTCAATTTCATCAGCACATTCTTTTATCCGGTTTTCAAGCTCAATTAAATTCTTCTTCTCTTTTTTGATATTCTCCGCATCAATATTAACTGAAGCGCCAAATAAGCCCGTTTGCTTCTCTTTCTTACTTGAAGAATGGGTTAAGACTTGAATATCAGTCTCTAATGATTCTATCCGTTCATTCAAAATCTCTTCAAATAATCTAACCTCTTGCACTTTAAACTCTTCTGGAGTCTTATATTTTGCTGAGGGAGAATTTTCAAAATATCTTCTTTTCTCATTTTTCAACTCTTCCAGTTTTTTCTTTAAATGCGGCTTCAGATTATTGCTTCGCACATTAAAGCTGATTCCACCAATTTCCTGCACTAATGAATCACCAACACGCAGATTCATGTTTAAATTTGGTAATAACGGATGTTTCCTTAATTCTTCATCTTTAAATTGTGTTTCCACAATCAACTGAAGCCATAATCTTAATTCTGAGGCATGAATTGCCCAGGGCATGACATCTACCCCATATAGAGAACGTTGGATTATCCTATACTTTAATTGGAAGTCGCTTAAGCTAGAACCAATATGCTTAAACACAATTTTATACAATTCTACCAAGACATTAAGCATCCCTACTAAAAATGCCCCCGAACCACAGGCAGGATCAACAATAGAAAGATTATCCAACGCTTCCTCTATTTTACCCCAGCATTTACGCTGATTGAACTTCTTCTCAATTTTCTCTTTATCTTCATCAAATACAAACTCGTATAATTCCTCTTTAGGTATCTCTAAATTCTTTCCTAGATACTCTACTAAAGACCTTCGACACATAAAATCTACTTCTACTTTAGCAGTATAGAATATACCCCAATCCCCACGCAAATCTTCTTCATTTTCATAAACATCCTCTGTAATATTAGCCAGAGACTCATAAACATAACCAATCATTTGAGGATCAACGGAGACTTCTACATCTAATACAGAATCTTCTTTGATGGTAAAATTGTAGCTTTCGAAGAAGTCAAATATCTCTTTAAAGAGATTATCAGATATGTTTATCTTTAAGTCGTCTAACCCTATTTTTTTAGTAAATAAGCCGCCATTAAGATAGGGACTATTTGACAATATTTTATTTACTTCCTCGGGAAGTTCAGGATGATAACTGGATTTATTATTAAAAGCCTCAAAGAACAGAGGTTTTAACCATTTATCATAAAATTCATTATTTCCATATTTACTAATTCGTTTATATAAATCCCAATATGCCTGCATAAATTTTCTATCTTTATTCAGCCATTCTTTCTTAGCTATAAAATAAATGAACATAATTCTATTCATAAATTGTAATGTAAATTCATGGGCTATTTTCGGGTCTACCTTCTGTTTTTTGAGTTCTTTTCTCACCACTAAAAATAGTCTTTGATAATCCTCAAAAAATTTCTTAGTAACTTTCTGAACATCAAACGCCTCTTTCCATAACCGCCAGAGTTCTCGCCATGTTTTCTTTTGGTCTTCCAGAAATATATTGCAAATTATCTCAATATCTGTATAATAAAGCTCATCTTTTTTCAATATTAATGTGGTTGTTTTAAGTTTATGTTTTCCTACCTCCTGCTTTTCGTAATCTGGAAACACAATATGTATCTCTTTATAATCGATTGTAATAATTAAGAGACATCGCGTGTACATTTCAGCGAATTTGTTTGCGATATATCGCATAAGAGGCTTACTAAGAGAGTTAGTTTCAATTAAGAAGACATTGAGTTTATCATAACTCATAACTGTGTAAATTGTTTTAATTTTGTCTCGTTCTTCACTGGCAAAAGAAAATTCTTTTATCTTTTTAACATAAGATGAATCAAAAATTGCTTCTTTTGGATAATTTAGACTCTTAAACAAACCATATATATCCTCTGAATTCTTTATGAAAGAGATATAATCTTTAACTTTCTTTCGGAGATCTGAATTATTATTCACTTTTCCCGCCCCCTCTTCTCTAACTCTGCTTCCATGCATTTCTCAAACTGACGAGAAACTATCCAGCCTTCTTTTTTGCATAACTCCCTATAGGTATCATACAATTTTGAATTAACTTTCAAAGTGATATTCTTACTCTCTTCCATTATCATTCCCTCTAACTAGATTAATAATAAATAACTGCACATACTTATAAAGATTACTATGCTGAAACTCTTCTCGCCCCCAACGACTTAAACTGAACTCCCTACTAACAACAAAACTACGGAATTCCCCCACGACGAACGACTAAAATAATGTCTGCTTCGCAGTAATTGATTGATGATTCATTAAAAAACTACGGTAGCCCCTAACTCGCTCAGAAACAAAGTTTCTGGCGTGCAAGAAAAATCGCTGTTTTTCTTCGCATCTCAGCGCTGAAAAAACTCTGCGCACTGCGGTGCTTGCCCCGCTGCGCTCTCACTCCATTTTTATGTCCTGCGGGACTAAAAATTCCGTTCGGGTCGAGAAACAGCGCACGCATATGTTATATTCAATCGTGCGTGGCGCCTTTTTCGGTAAAATAAACGGACTAATAGCATATCTCTTTAATTTAGGAACTTTTATATAGTAGTTCTCCTTTCTTTCAGTTGAGGTGATTATTATGTGGAAACTAACTAAAGGGAATACA
>JAGVMW010000039.1 GCA_020053615.1 archaeon
AGGACGGCTTTGCCGTCCTGTTTTCATTTAATGAGATGCAACTATCGCATCTCAGCCCAGAAAATCACTCTCGATTTTTCTGGGCAGTGGTGATAATGGCGCTATCACTCACTTTTTGGACTGTGCCGCAGTAACTTTTTTTGGTGCGCTGGTTGGAATTGGAGGTATTCTTTTAGGTCGATACAGTATCCTGCCTCCAAACCGAAGAAAAGACCAGCCGGTCCAGGCGCAAGGTGAATCTTAAACTACAATTAGATTTACTTGAAAAGCAGGAACAGAATTATCTCATCGCTTGCCCCCCATCTGTAACTGAAGCTTATACTACTCATTCTGTTGCCGCACCCTATTGGTTCTGCGCCGCTTCAGTTTCATTAGCCGTAGCTGGAATCGGGTTAACAATTAATAGAAGAACAGAAGGATAATCTCACCCACCCATCAGCATACTTTTATCTTCATCATCATTCTCTCCATCATCATCTGCTTCCTCATCCCCGCCGTCTTCTATCCCATTACCTGTTTTATTCCTTAACGTCTCCATCAATGTCCCTGCCGCCATACAAGCTCCCTGTCAGAACATCTCTTCCGCTAATTCTTTCTTAGAGCTTTCTTTTAGCTCATCTTTCAACTCCGACCACACTTCTGAGAATTCCTGCTCAACTAATTCATCAGCAAGATCCTCTGCCATTTTCTGGCTTAATTCTTCCAGGGGCATGTCCACATGGATTTTTCCGACTTCCTCTTCAGACATCCCCTCAAATTTATTCTCTCGGTCTTCAAAACACTCAAAACAAGCATGCTTCTCCGCCCCTTCCAACATATCTTCCGGGCACTCAATCTCTTTGCCGCAGAAACTGCAATTCACTTTCACTGATTTTTTGTCCATAACGCACCTCCAAAATCATTAGGTTTTTGTATTTTACTGGTGTGGGATAAGCTCTACTTCTTTATCTCGTTCATTAAAGCACACTTTAAACTTATCGAATATTCCTTTTCTACCGATAATATCAAAGCCGGTTCCCAAGCCTTTTGAAAAGCCTATTCTTGCATTGAACTCCATTCTTCCAATAGAAACTACCATCCCATGCAAGTAAACTGTCAAGATATTCCCATCCCCAAGAACCATCTCGGTTTTTTCTCCTGCTTCCATATCAATTCCCAAGATTTCTGTAACATCGGCGTGGACTAAACAATAACTTGCTCCTGTGTCAATGAATGCTCTCAGATTGACTGAGTCTTTCTTGCTTTTTAACACTATATCCATTACTGGCAGAAACTCTCCATCAAAGAAGTGGTATTTGTATTTCATAAGAACGTAAGTGTTTCCTTCTTTGTTGGAACATACATTAAAGTAATTATTCTAGTTGGGTGAGAGCTTTTAGCTTTTTTATACACCTCAATCCTCGTTCTCCCCGAAGCCACTACTTTATCATCTATCATAGCCACGCACTCTCCCGCATATTTCTTGAATGGGTCTTCCATTTTGATTAGAAAGGGGACAGATTATTTAATACTTTCTGAAGTTTTTTCTAGATGTCTTTAACTGCTTCTTTCTAACTTCTTCCATTTCACCTTTACCTACCATTTTTACTTTCCCTCTTCAGCCATTCTTTATACTCAAACAGAATAATTCCAAATTCTTCCAAAAGATTTAAATATAAAGCTTATTTTACAATTTATTAACTAAGTTTAACATATTATAAAATAGGTTTAACAATGCTGCTGGAACAAAATTCGGAAATTAAGCTGATGCAAGTGCTAGTTAAGTACTGGTACAAACAGTTCTCCGCTTATGAATTAGCTCGGGAAGCTAAAATCACTGCCCCCATGGTGTATCGTGCCTTGGTCAAGCTGTCTTCTAAAAATGTGGTGACTTTCGTTGATGGAAGAGCTAAAATCAGCTTTAACAATCATTTTGCTTACACATTTAAACTGCTCTACGATGCTGAGCGTTTCCTAGAGTTAAAAAAGACGCAGCAGGAGGTAATAACCCGTGTTTTTGATGTAATGCGCTCAGAATATGCCGGAGATTTACAGGGGTTTGTTATTTTTGGGAGTGTTGCTTCTGGAGAGGACACTCTAGAAAGTGATATTGATATGCTAGTTATCGTAAACAAAATTAAAGAAGTGGATTACGACAAAAGAGGGTTGTTAAGGTTGGGGGAGATAAACGTAATTGAAAAAGAGAAAAGCGAATTTGAGAAAGAGTACTCGCTTGGGCAGGAGTTAGTGTTGAATTCGTTGATGAACGGCATCCTATTGTACGACTCATGGATACTACGGTTTATGCTCATGAAACCGCTTCCACCACCATCTCTGGAAGCTATAACTTCACAATATGAGCGCGTAGATTTATTTAAAAAGAGACTTTGGGCTTTACTAAAACATGAGGATAATGATGAATTAGTAAAGCAGTTTAAAAAATATTTAATTGAGAAAGGGAGATTAATGCTGTTACAGAAAGGGGTGATTTCTAGTTCAAAACATGATCTCTCTCTAAAATTAAAGCAATTAGACAAACAGGCTTATTTTGACTTACGGATAGTTAATCTTAAAAATGTTAGGGGATTAGTGATGAAACATGCATGAACGTGCAATAAATAACTTAGAACTTACCCGCGAGAAGTTAGCTTTAGCTTGCGAGTTCTTTAATAGGCAAAATATGCCCGAAACAATTCATTATGTGTGGGTTGTGTTTGAGAATTGCATTAACATTATAACCCAAGTTTGACACTTCTTAATTATTTTGGATGAAAAATAGTATTTGACAGTTTCATTCAAACGTCACTCTTTTGACTATTTTTTAGCCCAAAATGATTGTTTTTGGTTTGAAAAGAGCGTTTTTCAG
>JAGVMW010000075.1 GCA_020053615.1 archaeon
GGAGACCGCAGTCGACTTTACTCTGTCGCTCTCTATGTAATAATCGAACGGATTTCGACTGTATGATGCTCATCACGCTTCAGATTACTGAAGTATTACGGTGAAAAATATGGCTAAAATTTACGTTTTCCCTACCAAAAATTATTAAATTAAGTCCAATAATTAAGACTATGCTAAAATTCCTGTCAAAATTGTTCAAAACACCAGAAGAGCCACTAACCGAACTGAACCTCTCTACTTTTCCCGCTTGGTTCGAGAAAGAGGTAGCCCAGTCAAGTTTTTCCAATTATGTTCCACTCTATTTCCAGCGACTAGCCGAACTCAAGGAAGAACTGCAGGATAAAGCAAGAATATTGCAAGAAACTGAAATTCCTGAAGAACATCAGAAAGGAACCACACCCCGAGTAAAAACCATCGTCTTGGGAAATAAGCAGCATTATGTACAAGCAGTAGAGCATTTTTCGGAAAGAATATCTCTCCCTGCTAATCTTCATCCTAAAATTATAACTGAACTTCAGCAAGTACAGCAGTTCAACCAAAACTTAAACCAAAGATTGGACGATTTTTCCCGTATAAGCGAAAAAAGCTACCATGCCGCTAAGCATCTGTTCTACGACGAAGTGGATGAAATTGCTAAAGTATTCAAAGCCATCAATGATGTATTACTAAAATGCGGACAGAGAGCCCAAGAGCTAGTTATCATGATTGAAATTGAGCAGAATTTTATAAAGTTGAGGCAGGAAACACACCACAAAGAAAACCTACTTCCAGAAATCCAGATTAAGCAGGAGACAATTAAAAAACTTACTTCTCAATATCAAGAATTGCAAGAAGACGAACGCAGAATATTAAACAGCACTGAATATCATAATTATTTAAAACTCAAAGAAGAAGAAAAAGAACAAGCAGTTCAGCTCAAACAAGTAAATGACAAAGTATATTCTTTTTTATCTAAGCTTAACAAACCATTACGAAAATACCAGTATGACACCAAAGATAAAATTATTGAAGCATATCTGACCGATTGTGTCCAGGCATTCTGGAATGATGAAAAGCTAAAAATAATCCCAATATTAGATGCATTGAAAGAATCATTACAATTAAATAAAATAAGCTTTGAAGAAAAGTCGCAAAAGAGTTACTTGGAGCAAATTGAAGCTAAAGAAGAACTGCAAGAGTTCAAAGAGCAGAGAAAAGAACTGCAATCACAGCTTCAAAAAATAGCGCAGAAGTTATCGGCTAATTCTGCACTTTTAGAATTGGAACAGAACCAAGCTAAGCAAAAGCAAGTAGAACAAGACATCGCCCAGAGTAAAACTGAACTATTAGAACTTCAGCAGAAATTAGAAAAAGTAAGCTTAGTTGTACTTAAAGATGAGATTTCAAAATCAGTAAATAAAATATTTAATAAGAAAATTACACTTTAAGTTTGATCTTATAATCTTTAATTACTTTTCCATCTACAGTAATCTTTCTTACTATCTCCCCTTCACGCTTGGCCAGTTTCCTAGCTAAGGCTGCATCTTTCTCCAGCAATTTCTCGTCAATATCAATTTTATTAACCAAGTAAGTATTGTTAATTATAATTTCATTAAACTCTTTTACTTCCACGTCAAACAAGTAATCCGCTTTGAATACAGAAGATAACTCCGAGGATATAATCAAATTAACAAAATTATCGGTAGGACTACCTAGCTTAGGTGTACTTTGTTTTTTAACTTTTAACTTGCCCCTATTAAACGCTACATTGAACAATAAATATTCTCCAAATAATTCTTCCACTAGTTTTCGATACGAATCAGCAGAAAGCTTGGTTGTAAATGTATACTTTTTACCGGATTTACCAAAACGGCTTTTATCTTCAAATTCAATCTTATACTTTCCCAAAACCCCCGAAAGATCTCTTACACTTTCAATTACGCCATCCAATTCTACTTCTCCTTTAACATTCTCCGTTAGAAATCGATGTAGAAAATTAAGATATTCAAATCCAGTGCTTACTTTAAGTTCTCCTTTTTTTTGTTTTACTACGAACGGTTCTTTCACAAATTCGCCCAAGCTGTATCGGACAAAAGCATTATGTACATCTTCCGTAATTTCATTGTTCACTATTTTCTGGATAAAGTTAGTATTTGTCATGGTAGCACCTCTAAATTAAATTTAAATCAAGATGAAGCTAGAACAAGAGTAGGTGCATATAAAGGTTTTGTTTTAGTATTTCGTATCACCAATAACTTTTAATAGCTGCCTCTAATAAATCATCCATGCTAACCAGAACTTCACTTCCTCGAGCAGTACAACTCTACTTATCCAGTTTAACCCTGTATGGACTAGGAATACTGCTTTTTCGCAATTTTTCTTATTATCAACGAACACTTAACGCACAAACCCAAAACACTTTGTTCTACTTATTTATAGGTTATGCCTTGCTTGCGCCGGTACTTTACCTCTTTTTTGTCAAAGAATATTCCGAAAACAAACCTTATTTAGTATTTCGAGCTATACTTAGAAATATCGTCTCATTATTTCACAAGTCAGAAACAAATTATAACGAAAAATATACTTTAGAACATACTGAAAAAGTAGCTTTTCTATTCATTTTGGTAAAATTATTTTTCCTGCCCACCATGATTAATTTTTTCTACAACAATTGGGGTGGATTAGAGCCTGCTTTTACTGGAGATTGGAGCAGCATCAATTGGTATCCTTTTCTACTCACATTATTATTTACAATAGATACATTAATCTTTGCCGTTGGTTATACTTTTGAATCCACTAAACTTAAAAACAAAGTTAAATCAGTTGAACCCACTTTTTTTGGCTGGTTTGTAGCTATTATCTGCTATCCACCATTTAATTCCATGGTGGGAGGTTTAGTTCCCTGGGGAGCCAATGATTACGCTAATTTCTGGAACCCCACCCTGACTATTGTTTTTAGGATAATTGTTATTCTTCTGCTCCTAATTTACACTTGGGCTTCTTTATCGTTAGGATTAAAATCGTCTAATTTAACCAATCGAGGCATCGTAACTAAATTTCCATATTCCATTGTCCGTCACCCTGCTTACATCAGCAAGAACTTAATTTGGTGGGTTACTCTGCTACCGGTAATGAACCTTACTTTTTTCTTAGGAATGCTATTCTGGACTATCATCTATTTCTTTCGAGCACTTACCGAAGAGAAACATTTACGCCAAGATCCAGATTACGTAAGTTACTGCGAGAAAGTTAAGTATAGATTTGTGCCGAGAGTGTATTGATAGAAATATAGTATTTGTTTAGCATCATCAGGTTGAAATTCTTTCTATTAGACTTTGCAAGAGTAGCAGGGGGACTTGCCCCATACGGGGATGCTACTCTAACGAGGCTTTTTTCTGGAATTTCAAAGATGCTAAACAAATACGAAATATATCGATTGAATTAATGATGTTCTTAATATCAATATTACAGTTCCATTAAACTTAATATCAATATTACAGTTCCATTAAACTTAATAAGCAAAATGCATCATAAATTATTCATTTAAAAACACTTAAGAATACTTAACTAACGTTAAAAAAGAGGTTAAAAAGAGGCTGAAACATGGAAAAGAAGTTTTTATTTACATCCGAGAGTGTAACTGAAGGTCACCCCGATAAAATTTGTGACCAAATATCTGATGCTATACTCGATGCTATTATCAAAGATGACCCTAATGCTCGAGTAGCCGTAGAATGCTTAACTAAAACCGGTTTTGTAGTAGTTGCTGGAGAAGTTACTACCAATACTTATGTTGACGTACAAAAGATTGCCCGCGAGACCATTCTAGCTATTGGATACGATAAACCAGAATATGGATTTGAAGGCTCAACCTGCGGGGTTCTAGCAGCAATTTCAGGACAATCGCCGGATATCGCTCAGGGAGTTAACGAAGGAGAAGGGTTGTACAAAGAACAAGGTGCAGGAGATCAAGGCTTAATGTTTGGCTACGCTACTAATGAAACTCCAGAATATATGCCGCTACCAATTGTCTTAGCTCATAAATTAACTAAAAGATTATCTGAAGCGAGAAAACGAGGAGAATTATGGTACTTAAGACCGGACGGAAAATCTCAGGTTACAGTAGAATACGAAAACAATAAACCCAAACGAGTAGACGCAGTAGTTATTTCTACCCAGCATTCTCCAGACATTGATTTAGAGCATATTCGTAAAGATATGATTGAAAAAATCATCAAGCCGGTGTGTTATGAATATGTCGATGATAAAACTAAATATTTTGTAAATCCTACGGGAAGATTTGTTATCGGAGGCCCTGTTGGCGACGCTGGTGTTACCGGAAGAAAAATCATTGCCGATACTTACGGAGGTATGGGAAGACATGGAGGAGGAGCTTTCTCGGGCAAAGATCCAAGTAAAGTCGACCGCTCTGCCGCTTATATGTGCCGTTACATTGCTAAAAACGTGGTTGCAGCAGGATTAGCCGATCGATGTGAAGTTCAAGTAGCTTATGCTATTGGTGTAGCCCAGCCAGTATCAGTTTTAGTAGAATCTTTTGGTACGGCTAAAATTCCTGAAGAGAAAATCTCTGAATTGGTTAAAAAACATTTCAACTTAACTCCTAAAGGAATAATTGACACATTAAATTTACGTCGGCCAATTTACAGAAAAACTGCTGCTTACGGTCATTTTGGAAGAAACGATCCTGATTTCACTTGGGAGAAGACGGATAAGGTAGATGTGCTAAAGAAGGAAGCAGGTCTATGAGAGAAGCAGGATTGTAAATTGGTTGTAAAAAACTAGAACAAAAAAAACAATAAAAAAACAAAATTTTTTATCTTTCTCCTTTTTTGTGTTCTTGGAAGCGCTGGCTAACAAATATAATTAACCATATTAAAAATAACACAATTACTGCTGTTACTCCTCCCCATATCCATTCATTCTCCAGCAAGGATTTTTTCCCTGTTGATAAAGATGGAGCTATTTCTCCAAGTACAGGAACAAGTTCAGACACTTCACCTTTTGTTTCTTCTCCAGGAACAGACGTTTCTGTTTCAGCTGGTACCTTTACTTTTTCAGGTGCTACTTTTTTTACAATTACTTGTTCATTGATGCTTTTAATTGTCAAACTGGTTTTCTTCCCAGTGGAATTTATGAATTTAACAGTAACGCTTACATCATAGTAATCATCACCAGTAACTTCAAACTTTTTCACTTCACCTACCAGTAAAGTAGCCTGTTGAGGAATACTACTTACATTAACTTTCACAGAAGTAGAAGTAACATCTACTACGCTAAGATAATGCTCTTCATTTGCTACTGTAAACCTAGCTCTATCACCTGCTTCAAAAGTACTGGTATAACCTAAACTGAACTGAGCTGGAGTTAAGACGTAAGTAGTTCCACTAGATCCACCACCTCCACCACCGCCCCCTCCACCACCACCAGAACTGCTGGAAGACGAGCTGCTGGATGAACTAGAGCTGGTACTCTCAGCATAGGTAGAGAACTCACAGAAAGGAACTTCCCATACACAATTAGTGCTGTCCAACAAGATTGCGCTGGAAGTCTTGTCTACGCAGTTTGCTCCGCTATCATCGCAGTGGTAAAGTGCATTACAAGTTCCAGTGTAAGGTATTTTTACTCTACACACTTCCGGATGCAAGTTGTTAACTATCTTGTCTCTGGTATCTGAAGTAAGCCCGACATAATTCTCGTCATCTCCAATAATAGAGCCTGCTGTACTCACGGTTCTAACTTTGTCATTTAATCCGCTCTTAGTAAGCGAAGCATTCAGGAATTCAATGTAATTAGTTCCGCCATCAACAGTCAGTTTAATATTGACTTTCCTGCCCGAAGTGTAATTTGTCTTCATTCCGGCATTTGGACCGCATACTTCTCCTTGCACATGCTCGTAAGTGCCGTCACGATTTAGGTCGTAACTTACATCCCATCCAGTAGGCGTTTTAATCCTAGTAACAAAGTTGCAGAATCCACATTTGTTTGCTGATGCGGGAGTCTTAAAGCTCGAGCATCTACTTACGGAGCACTTGCCAACAGTATCACATACTTTTAGTTTATAATAGTATGTAACTCCATTTGCCAATGGATAATTCAACGAGATGTTGCTGGTATTAGAGCCATCATTATAGATTGAAGCGTAATGCCACAGCTTGTAATTCCTTACTTTTGTGTTTAATATTCCACTGTCATAGATTGTGTCAGTTTGATTCAGACATTGTGAATCTGCGCCATACAATTCTAACGTACCATTAGTAGGCTTGTCGGTATCGTACATTATTAATGCAGCGTCAGGATATTCTTCAATCTTTACTCCGGTTACCAACGGTGTTTTAGTATCAACATATCCTACAGCATTAACTCCCAAACCAATGCATATATCAGCATACTGGCACGCCCAATCATCACAATCAGTATCATCATTACCATCATCATCTATGTCGTTGTAACAATCTTCGCCCTGGACGTACCCGTTCTTTAAGATGTCTTCAAATTTAGCTGAATTTGCACCATAAGAGAACGCATCAGCTATCTCAAAGTCAACCGATCCCGGTGTCGTCCATCCTGGTCCGGCACTATCTGTTGGAGAAGTGACATTTCCAGTATTTCCAATGGTCGATACTGCCACCCGCATATCTTGAGTAGAATCATACAAACTAGGGAACCTATCCAAATCAGCTTTATTCACTGCTAACATCGGTCCGCCAATTTCTGAACACATCTTTTTCTTCCAAGCACTTAATTTGATGTCAGTAGCTTTCCATTCTGAGTTGTCACACTTGTAAGCATTGTATGTTTCTATGGCGCTACCTAAGGTTGAATTCCAAACCGAGGAATATCTAAATCTGAACTCGTAACCTACTGCGGAAGTATTGTAAGCTAAAGCACAGCCACCGGTAGTAGAGCCATCAGTGTCCAGATAAACCGCAAAAGTTACGGTATCAGTTCCTGAACCAGTTCTTTCTTGTCCGAAAGTAGTTCCACTGATACCCGCCATCGGTCCCATTGGTCCGCCAGCTCCATGATCTTCAACCATGCCCATCACAAAAGAGGAAAGAGTTTCTCCATTGCAACTAGATGCATTGCTGAAATCTACTACTCCCAAGCCAAATCCATAGGATTCTCCCATGTCTTTCATTCCAAATCCGCAGATGTCTACACTAGCCTGCATTCCACTTTCTCCACAACTATCCATTCCTAAAGGGGTAGGAGCGCCTGATTCCATACCTTCAAACATCTGAGTCATACCCGCAGGGTTGCACCATCCGGAAGTCCATCTACATTTTCCTGAAAGAGCTCCTGCAGTACAATCATTAGACGTTTCCTGAGAGAAACATTTTGGCTCGCAACTATTCCAAGAAGTGTTAGTGCAGTAAGTGCTGGCAACGCAGGCAGTCATATTATTCTGTAAAGTTTGATTCATCCAGCATTGGTCCATAAAGTTTGTACACATGCTTCCCCATTCATCCGACTTCCACCAGCATCCTCCAGTACTGCAGTCGCTAGAATTTGTAAAGCGCCAGCAATCAGTGCCAAAGTTGGGCTCGCATTTTGCTTCAAACGCAGTCGTCCATCCGCAGCTGATATTTATAGCTGAACTATTAGTACAAAGAGCTTCGTTTCCATCATATCTGTAGCAGTCGCCGCCCATAGAGCCGCCACCACCAGCCCCAGCAAAGTTAGCCGCTGCTGAGAATCCGCCGCTTTTAGGATCACACCAGCCGGGATTTTTCCAACGGCATCCAGCATTAATTCCAGTAGCATTAGTGCATCCGGTTTGATCTAAGTTCCAACATCCCGCTGTTTCCTGACACCAACCCGCTTCTGCTTTCCATGAACATATACTTACAGCTGAACAAGCAGTTTGATTATTCCATACATTAGATGCAAAACAAGAAGGTTGGCAATTATTACCATAATTCCCTTCAGTCCAAGTGCAAACACTACCAGTTACCGCATTACAAGTGGCAACACTCTGCATATTCCAACATTGGTCGGCTTTGTTTCCACACCAGCTGCTCCATTCATTGGAATTCCACCAGCAGCTTGCTGCACTACACGTTTCATTAGTCATATATTGCCAGCAATTTCCGCTCCAATTTACTTCGCACATCGGCTGACTCCATTGATCAGTATACCAAGAACAGCCGCTAGCTACATCACAGGAACTTCTTCCAGAATATGACCAACAGTTCTTGGGCTGGAAATTAACGTTATCACACCAGCCCCCATAATCATCACACCAATCAGTGTTTGCTCCATTGCCATTACACCAAGTATCATTAGTCCAAGCACAATTTGCATCAACTGCGCAAGCAGTTCTGTTTAAGTTCATACAAGTTTCCTGTTTGCTCCAATCCTGCTCACACCACCCGACTTGTCCTGTAGCGCCAGTATTCCATTGACAATTAGAATTAGCATTGCATACGCTAGAATTTTGATTCTCTTTCCAGCACTGGCTACCTTTAAAGTCACACCAGCTGCCCCAATTATCACTAACCCATTCGCAATCATTAGCAGTGCAAGTGGCATTAGTAGTCCAGCCAAAACAATTTCCTGAGACTAAACCACAGAAAGGATCAGCATAACATCCTCCATCAGCACAATCAATCAATCCATCGTTAGTGTTATCCACGCCATCCCAACATACTTCTACGTCAGCGCCGGTATTAGATACGCAGCTACCGGTAGTGGAATCACCATCCCATTTACAACTGCCAGATTGAGTAGAAACTGCAGTTCTTCCTAGATTAGTGCAGTCATCTTGGCTATTACATCGGTCGCAGGCATCTTCACAGGTTTTATCTCCTTTATTCAGGCAGTAGCCACCTTGAGTGGTAGAACTATCCGTAACCCACTTACATCCGCCGCCATCAGAGTTAGCTTTGCTATTAGTACAATAACTACTGGGTCGTTTGGTAGTATCATTGGTTTGAGCATTGCCTTTGAAGGTGCAGTCTCCGCAGCTGCTATCACAATCTCCAGCTGTACCCGTCTTAAATTGCTGTTTGGCTTTGCAATAGCTTACACCATTAGGAGCATTAGTATCCGCTTGGAATTCACAGAAGCCTAACCTGCTCCCAATACAAGCAGACTGAGCATTAGTTGCATTAACTGAATTGCCATCGCTGTCTTTTAATTCACAAGCAAAACAAGCTTTGTCGCAGTTTTCTTCTTCATCAAATTTATACTCGCACCTTCCCGAAGGCACGGAAACATTTCCTTCACAATAATTTTCGGAAAGCCATTTTCCTCCAGCAGATTCACAACTATTTTTATTGTCTATTTTCATCAAACTCTGACTTTCGTTAGCGCCAAATATCGAATCAGCTTTAAATCCACATTGTTCAGTAGCATTGTTCCAACTACATGGCATATACCACGGGCTTCCGGCTATCTGCTCACATAAAGACTGGCTGGTATAAGCGTTATAATCTTCACAAAACGCAGCTCCATCCGGCGGAGTTTCCATCTGGTCTCGACAGCTGGTAGACATTTTATTGTCGGCGCAAGTTCCATTTTGCCAGGCGCAGCAATTGGAAAGCATTCCCAAGCTATTACATAAAGTGGAATCATTGATATAAGCACATTTAATTCCATCATCACTAATATTAGTTCCATACCCATTGCCTAATTCATCACATACACTGGTGGTATAATTACAGCCCAGAACTTTGTTGCAGTCAGTAGAATTCATGTCGAATAAGTAGCATCCTGGATTCCAATCGTTGAAAATAGTATCCGTAACGCTACCGCCAAAAGCTCCTGGTGTGTTACAGGTTCCACCGGCAGAAACATCATTCCAATTACTATACTGCCACCAGCAATACATCGTATCCATACATTCTCGTTCCGTAGTCTTGTTAGCGCAACTTACAGAAGACATATCCATGTAGCACCAGCCGTTGGTAGTATTTCCAGCAGGGTTGCCACTCCAGGCGCAATCTTTTCCATAAACATTATTCTCACAAGCGGTTTGATTTCCGCCATTATAAGAATCCCACGTCCAGCAATTGACTTCGTTGCACCAACCCGAGCTTTGATAAGCTTTCCAATTGCAATTGGGTTCAGCGGAACAAGTAGCATTATTATTATAAGACCAGCAATCTTTTTTCATACAATAATTATTGTCCCAAGTGCAACTTATATTTTGAGTATTATTTACACAAGTAGTTTGATTAGTATAATCCCAAGTATAACAATCTATATCTTGGCAGGAATTCCATTTCCATTGACAGCCCATACTTGAAGCAGTGCAAGCACTTTGATTGTTAAATTGCCAACAACCTTGATAACTACAATAACCATTACTCCAGCTACAGCTTTTCCCACTCCATGAGTCTTTTGCAACATTACAAGTGGTGTTAGTAGTATAACTCCAGCATCCTTTATCCATGCATTGTCCCCAAGAACAACCCACTGTGTTTTGACAGGTACTAGAATTAGTAATTGTCCAACAACTAGCACTAGAACCGCCTGGACTGTTGCCAGAATTATAACAATAATCGGTCCAATCGCAGCTTAACCCTTGAGTATTACTTTCACAAGAATTCTCAGAAGTTCCAGATAAACTCCAACAAGAAAGACGTTCACAACCATAAGTTACACCACCGCCCTGCCAAGTGCAGTTCTTTCCCGGAATAGGGGTAGTTTGACATTCATTTTGAGAATATAACGACCAACAACTCAACTCTTCACACCACCCAGAACTCCACGAATCATTACGCCATCTGCATCCATTAGCTGCCGTGCAGCTTGAAGAAGTATAACTCCAGCAATTAGCTGCAGCACTTATCGATGTTTCTTCCAGCCCTACTGCTGCTCCGGTAAGCATGCTTTCAAATGAACTTTTAGAGGATAAAAGCTGTGAATTTCCATTCTCCACCAGATTTTTTCCATAGAAACTGAGACCGATTATGCCGGCCAATAATATAACTATACCTATAAACACCACTTTATTAGTTGTTTGCATCTTATTTCACCCTCTTTTGAAGTTAAAAAATTATTACAAATGTAATTAATCTTAAAGTAATCTTAAATAGTATATAAGCTTTTCTAATTATAGCATATCTCTTTAATTTAGGAACTTTTATATAGTAGTTCTCCTTTCTTTCAGTTGAGGTGATTATTATGTGGAAACTAACTAAAGGGAATACA
>JAGVMW010000107.1 GCA_020053615.1 archaeon
TCAGAAAAGAGAGGAACGGATTGACACAGCATATGGGTTAACTACTTTGTGGCATAATCTATTTTGGGTGGGAACCTAGTTTTACTGTCCCACAGCCATTCCCTCCAGCAATCTTTTTAAACTACCTAAATAACCTTCGACGTGGTGATAGATTAAGTCATGCAAAAGGATGAATATCAAAAACTGCTGGAAAAGTACAAATCTAAAGTTAGAGAAGAATTTGGAGCAGCAGCAGAAGCCAAGCCAAGTAAGATTTCATCCAGAGAATATTCTGAATTTAAAGATGAACTTTTCCCTAAAAGTTATTCATGGTATGAAAAAGCGTGTAATTTCTCCGAGAACATTCTAAAACTAAAAGTCAGCGGAACTAGCGGCGAGCAATTGCAGAAAAATTTAGATGCCTGCCATCTTAACGTAACCCCTTCGGGTGTAGTTTCTTTCTCCATACTCATTCCATTAGTAGTGATGGTATTTGGCTCATTGGTAATGTTTGCTATCCCCATACTCTTCGGCTTAGCTCCTATGGTTCCATTAGTTGCATTCACTATTATCGGCGGATTGCTAATGATTCCGGCGCTGAAAAGTATTCCTACATTTATGGCTAATACCTGGAGAATGAAAGCATCTAATCAAATGGTGCAAAGTGTGTTCTACATGGTTACGTTCATGCGCCACACTTCTAACTTAGAACGCGCCATTGAATTTGCCTCAGATCATCTTGATGCACCATTAGCGTTAGATTTTCGCAAAATTTTATGGGATGTAGAAACCCAAAGATTTTCCAACGTCAGGGATTCTGCCAATGCATACTTAGAACTGTGGAACGAAACTGATAAAGAGTTTGTAGAAGCATTTCATCTGATTGAATCATCGTTATTTGAAGGCTCAGAAGAACGCCGATTAACTCTGTTAGACAAATCTTTGGATGTAATTCTTAATGGAACTTACGAAAATATGCTGCATTATGCCCATTCATTAAACTCTCCGATTACTATGCTGCACATGTTAGGAATTATACTTCCCATCTTAGGATTAGTAATTCTGCCTTTAGTGGTAAGCTTTATGAGCGGCGGCGGAACCAATCCATTTACTTCTGCGATTTATATCTCGCTGATTTACAACATTACTCTGCCCATTTCCGTATTCTACCTCGGAAAAACAATTCTTTCCCGACGGCCGGCGGGTTACGGTGCATCAGACTTAAAAGAAGAATCAGATGGAAAATACAAAAGCGTAAGTTTAAATCTCGGCAAGAGCTTGGTGATTAAAGTAAATCCGTTGTATTTCAGCATAATGATTTTAGTAGTAGGATTATTAATTGGTTTTTTCCCTATAATTGTGCATACTTTGAATCCTGCTTTTGATATTCCTTTAGATGAAGACGGCAACACTAAATTTTTAGATTATGTCTGTGCCCCATGCGGGGATGAAGGCGGCTCGGCTGATGTGTGCGGAGCAACTTGTCTAGCAGAAAACAAGCTTGGTCCTTTTGGAGTTGGTGCAACTATACTTTCGTTAGTTGTAGTAGCTTCTTTAGGCGTATCAATCGGTTTATTCTTTTCTTTGCGCGCTAAGAATGTTATAAAGATACGAGAGCAGACCAAAGCATTAGAGAATGAATTTTCTTCAGCGTTATTCCAATTAGGAAATCGCTTAGGAGACGGATTACCGGCAGAAATTGCCTTTGCCAAAGTAGCCGAGAATATGCGCGGAACTACTTCCGGAGATTTCTTTGCCCTAGCGGAGAGAAATATGACTCGCTTAGGGATGGGATTAGAACAGGCCATCTTCGACCCTAAAGTTGGTGCTTTGTCTAATTATCCATCTAAAGTTATCACTTCGTCTATGAAAGTATTGATTGAGAGCGCTAAGAAAGGTCCTCGAATTGCTGCTCAAGCGCTACTGTCCATGTCACAATACATTAAAGAAATTCATACTGTAGAAGAAAGATTGAAAGATTTAATGGCGGAAGTGCTTTCTTCTATGAATTCGCAGATTAGATTTCTCACTCCGGCTATCGCTGGAATTGTGATAGGAATCACAGCTATGATCTCAACTATCTTAACTAAATTAAGTGCACAGTTGGCTGATTTTGGTGCTAGTGGAGCAGCATCAGATTCGGGTGGGATGGGCGGAATCATGAATATCTTTGGAGTAGGAATTCCGACGTATCATTTTCAGATTGTGGTAGGAATTTATGTAGTACAAATAGCTTACATTCTAACGGTGTTATGCAACGGGATTGAAAACGGAGCCGATAAATCAGCAGAAAGATATATGCTGGGAAAGAATATGATAAATAGCACGTTACTTTACTGCTTTATAGCTGGTGTGGTAACGGTATTATTCAATTTGTTTGCAGGACAGATATTAACACCGATGTTGACGTGAGGGTAAAAATTAAGATAGTGTTTGTTTAGCATCATCATAACTTTAAGAAAAAAGAGGCAACATCAAAACTCTTAACAAAAATCTTTCCCTGCAGAGAGGTTGGTAAACCTAAAGATTTTTGTGAGTTCCGCTAAACTGCCACTTTTTCACTAACACTTTAAGTTTTAAACTTAGGAAAACTTATAGGTGGTTGAAATGAACAATCAAATAAATATTAGCTTAAATGATCAGAAAAGAGGACTTAACTTACCTTCAGAATACTCTTGTGATCTTGCTGAATTTATCGGTATATTATCCGGAGATGGTTACATTGGAGCTTACAATGGCAACTATTTTATCGAAATTGCGGGCCACTCAGAATCAGATTTAGATTATCTCTCAAAATATGTGTTAAAACTTATTGTGAAACTGTTTAATATTAAACCCACCATAATTGTTAGAAAAGACCAACAATCAATGTATCTAAGAATCAGTTCGAAAGGATTGTATCATTATCTTCTTAATTTAGGATTTGTATCCGGCAGAAAAACAAAGCTCAAGATTCCATCTTGGATTTTGAATGATGAAAACTTTATGCTTTCATTCATCAAAGGATTGATGGATACGGATGGATCATTAGTGTCAATAAATCGAAAACAAAAGAAGTACCCTTTTTACCCAAGAGTGTCTCTTTCGTTGGAAAATGAAGAGATTGTTACTTTATAGCATATCTCTTTAATTTAGGAACTTTTATATAGTAGTTCTCCTTTCTTTCAGTTGAGGTGATTATTATGTGGAAACTAACTAAAGGGAATACA
>JAGVMW010000045.1 GCA_020053615.1 archaeon
CCAATTAAGGACAAGTTCTCTTGTTTGTAGGTTAATCATACAAACAAGAAAGCACAGCTAATATATAAATTATGCGTTACTTATGTCTTATACTAAACTGCAGAAATATCTAAAGCTACATTTGGCATGACTCCCGGCGAATACAAAGAATTCAAAGGACTAAAAAAAGAGAACTTACGCGACCACATGAACGATTTAGAGTTGATTTTTACAATGCTTGGTGAAGCATCCACTACAAAAATTGCCAGAAACAAAGATGCTCAAGGGTTTGTCGAAAACAAAGAAGCTGCTAAAGAAGGCGGAATAGTTGCAAGAGTAGCAAGAAGAGAACTTGAGCAAAGAAGCGGTGAAAAAGTATCCGTTCCTGAGAATTATCTTTCTGCATCTGAAAAGAAGAAAAAGTTAGAAGATAAGAGTAAGAAATAACGGAACTCTCCCTTGAGGACGTTCTGCACGCAATCCCCCATATCTTTTTATAATCATTCAATTTCTACTGCTTTATGCGCACCTTACACCAAGGTTTCCGCAAAGGAACAGTTGAACTTAATGTGGATAGCCCAAAACTCCAGCCACTGGTTGGAGAAATTAGCTGGGCGAAAAACTTGATAATTATGAGTAGATGCAAAGATGATTTAGGGCGGGAGTTTAATGGAAAATGAAAACTCTCAATCACCGTAAGCGGTGGGATATCACAAACAAATGACAACATCATCTGCAAAAATGGATTATTCTGTACTGATTAATTCAATCGGTTCTTTATTAGAACAAGGCAGAAAACAGGCCCACCAAGCGGTAAACCAAATTCTTATCAGCACATATTGGCAGATCGGAAAACAAATTGTTGAATATGAGCAGCATGGAGAAGAAAAAGCGGAATATGGTTCAGCATTATTAGACAATCTCTCCCGAGACTTAAAATTAAAGTATGGGAAAGGTTTTAGCAGGAGAAATATCCTAGATATGAGGCGGTTCTATCAGTCTTACCCAAAATGGCAGACAGTGTCTGCCGAATTGAGCTGGAGCCATTATGTTGATATTTTAAGCATAGATGAGCCTTTGGAGAGGTCATTTTATGAAAAGCAGTGCATTACTGAACGATGGTCGGTTAGAGAATTGTCAAGACAGATGAGTTCAGCTCTATTTCATAGGATTGCATTAAGCAAAGACAAGAAAGGAGTTATTGAGCTTTCAAAGAAAGGGCAGCTTATTAAAAAGCACGAGGATATAATAAAAGATCCATATGTTTTGGAATTTCTAAAGATTCCTGAATCCCATCAATATACAGAGAAAGAATTAGAGCAAAGATTGATTGATAATCTTCAGATGTTCTTATTGGAACTGGGAAAAGGATTTACTTTTGTAGCAAGACAGAAAAGGATTAGTTTAGGAAATACTCACTATTATGTTGATTTAGTGTTTTATCATAGAATCTTAAGATGTTTTGTTCTTATTGACCTCAAGCTTGGGAAAGCGACTCATCAAGATATAGGTCAGATGAATTTATATCTCAATTATTTTAAGAAGGAAGAAAATACGCCAGAGGATAACGAGCCCATTGGTATTGTATTATCTGCATTCAAAAATGAGGTTGATGTTGAATTTGCGCTCGGAGGTATAATCAACAAATTATTTGTTTCAAAATATCAATTATATCTCCCAGACAAGAAAGAATTAGAAAACAAACTCCGAGAGGCGTTAAAAGATGATTAATCAATTGATTAGCCAGCTAAAAGAGCATTTGCCATTTGAAGTAAAATATTAAAATGAGAATCTTACACCAAGAGCTCCGTAAAGGAACAGTTGAACTTAAAGTGGACGACACGGAAGATTTGTGGTATTTAAGCCATCTAATCGACCAGGGAGATTTAGTTAGAGGCAAGACTACCCGCAAAGTTAAAATTGGCGATTCCGAAAATACAAAAATCGTAAAGAAAGTTATGACCGTAACCGTAGAAGCAGAAGACATTGACTTCAGCGCTGATGGAATTGAATTAAGGATCAATGGAAAAGTACAAGAAGCTCCGGAAGATGTTCCGCATGGAAGCTATCATGCCATTTCATTAGAATTGGGAACAGAATTCACGTTACAAAAGAAAAATTGGCTGGAATATCAAAAGAATAAATTAAAAGAAGCTACTGAAAAGAAAGCCACGTACTTATTATGTTTATTCGATCGTGAAGAAGCGTTGTTTGCTTTAACTAAAAAATCAGGTTATGAAGTTTTAACTCGAATCAAAGGAGAAGTTCCTAAAAAAAGTAAAGATGATTCCATCAAGAAAGACTTCTATGCGGAAATTCTTAAACTACTAGATGAATATGCTTCCAGATACAAACCAGAAAATGTTATCATCGCTTCTCCCGCGTTCTATAAAGAAGATTTGTTCAAAAGAATATCTAATCCACAACTGAAAGAAAAAATTGTTCTAGCTACCTGCTCAGATGTGGAAGAAACTTCTCTAGATGAAGTAGTAAAGCGTCCGGAACTAGCTCCATTATTAAAATCATCACGTATGCGCAAAGAAAAAATGGTAGTAGATGAACTACTTACAGAAATCAACAAAAATAACTTAGCGGTTTACGGTTGGAAAGAAACGCAGGAAGCAGTGCAAGCTGGAGCAGTAAATAAACTCTTACTCACCGATGAATTTATTAAGAAAAAGCGCGATTCAGGAAGTTATATTGAAGTAGATGAGCTGATGAAAACAGTTGATTCTGCTAAAGGTGAAGTTCATATCATCTCTGCTGAGCAGGAAAGCGGCAAGAAATTGAATGGATTGGGCGGAATTGCAGCGATATTGCGGTATAAATCATGGAAGTAATAACATCACTTCCATTTAATCGGTTTTCGTGGGTATATAATGTAAAACCACAACCTTTTAATAGTAGTGCTGTTTATTGAGAGAGTAGTAACAAAAGTTTAAATTAAAAAGAAGGGGTGTGTGAGGTAAAATGATAGTAAAAGAAGAGCTATTAAGCAAATTGCGCAGGTACTTTGACATTAACTTGTACGAAGTAAAGCTATGGACTGCTCTGTTAAGCAGGGGAGTTTCTACCGCCGGAGAATTGTCTGATATTGCTGACGTTCCCCGTTCTAGAAGTTATGATGTTCTAGAAACTTTAGAAAAGAAAGGCTTTGTAGTGATGAAATTAGGCAAGCCCATCAAATATATTGCTATTCCACCTAATGAAGTCGTGGAAAGAGTAAAGAAAACTATGCACGTGGATTCTTTAGAAAAAATTAAACGCTTGGAAACCATCAAAGGTTCTCCTTTATTAGGTGAATTAGAATCATTGCATACTAATGGAATTTCTTTAGTTGATCCTTCTGAAATCAGCGGATGTGTAAGAGGAAGAAATAACGTTTACAACCATTTGGAACTATTAATGAAAGAAGCTAAGACCAGTATAAACATTATGACTACTGAGAAAGGCTTTGCCCGAAAAGCAGAAGCATTACTTCCTGCTTTTGAAAAAGCAGCTAAGAGAGGAGTAAAGATTAAGATAGCTGCTCCTATCGGCAAAGAAAACAAGAAGTTTGTAGATGCTTTGAAAGGGATTGCCGAAGTTAAGCACAATACTAAAGTAGATTCCCGTTTTGTCACTGTAGATGGTAAAGATACTGTAGTTATGACTTTGAATGATGATGCAGTACATCCATCATACGACTTGGGGATCTGGATGAAAGCGCCTTACTTCGCTAGTTCCATGGACGCCATGTTTAACCACGTGTGGGCGATGAAGTAAGAGTTTTTATTTATTTATTATTATTTTTTATTTCTTAGTTTCTTTAAATCACATCCACCTTCAACAACAATTCTTCCATCCCTTCTTTATGTCCTGCTCCTACCACCACTAGAATCTTCTTATTTGGTTTTTCCCGCAGTAATTTTATGATTTTATTCACCATATACTTGTTTCTATCTTCTACTAAAGTCTTATACACGTTCGGGTAACGTTCTTTCAACTGCTTCATCATTACTGCGATTAACTTCTTCTCCGGAACTTTAGTCAAGTCAAAATCTTCCAATCCGGCTTCCTTGAGCTGGCGTTTGGGAAACAGAAGTCCTTTGATAATATCTCCCAAAAAGCGGAACTTCTCTCTCCATGTTAAATTTTTGGAAAAATTCTTCAGCGTTACTTTAATCGGCTGGTCTATCAAAGCAATGGGAATCTTGTTCTTCTGGGCTTCCTCTAACGCAGTTTTCATTTCCGTTCCGGGAGATACGCCCACCATTTTACCCAGCTTTTGCTGTAGAATTTGTCCAATTTTAGCAAAAATGAAGCCCTTTACTCCAATATGAAGTATGTCTTTTAGGGAAAGCTTGGTTTTTTCTCCATGTATCAGCACATAAGCTCGTTCTGCATCTAGTTCTACGGCCACAATATCCGGCTTTTGAAGCAGAATGGCTTCTTTTATCTCCCGAATGCTCTGCTTGGAGATGTGCGAAGTGCCTATAATATGTACGCTCATATTCATTCTGCATAACAGAAAAGTATTTAAATCTAAGGGTTGTTTTCTGCTCATAATATCAAACGCCATAAATAATCATATAAAGATGGAGCAATTTAAGCCTAAATTGTGAGTTTGATATTACGAGACGCGTATGTCAAGTATACCTAAATCGGTACATATTAAGCTAAAATTACAATAGAGGTGGTCGATAATGTTAAAAATGAAGCGAATATCTGAAGTTTATGATTTAAGAGTGTTTACTGATGGCGGAGATTATTTCGGTGATGTGGAAGAATCCATCTTACAAGGCAATAGAGTATTCGGATGGAAAGTCAAAGCTACCAAAAATTCTTTCTTGAGCAAAGTATTAGGAAGCGCTAAAGGAGTTATTGTTCCTCATCAATTAGTCAAAGCTATCGGCGACGTGTTAGTTATCTCCAAGAGCGCAGTTCCTACTGGAAGCGGAGACGAAGGAGAAGACAAAGAGTAAAAATTCCCAGCCGAGGAACTTTAACACATGAACTTCGATAAATGTTATACTGACTTACTGAATTATCAATTTGTAGTAGGCAGTATTGAAGATATTGAAGAGTTGCCTTTTCCTATTGCGGGATGATTTTATTATTTCTTTATTCGGCACAGTCCGTTTTGTGAGTGATAGCACCATATCCACCTGAAAACAAGGACGGCTTTGCCGTCCTGTTTTCATTTAATGAGATGCAACTATCGCA
>JAGVMW010000159.1 GCA_020053615.1 archaeon
GGCGGGGTACAAGAAATGAAGAAACTACTTCATTTCTGTACAGAAGGCTTCGGCCTTCTTGTATCTGTCAACAGCACAGGGAGTTTTCAAAGTTTGTTCCACCCCACCAAAATAACTGATTAAAAAATCAAGCCCAATCACCGTAAGCGGTGGGATGTCACAAACAAATGAATAACCCATGAAATTTTACAACCGCAAACAGGAACTGGGACAAATATTGTCATTTCTTAACTCTAAAAACCCCACCCTAATTATCGTCAAAGGATTAAGAAGGGTAGGTAAGACCAGACTAATATTAGAAGCACTCAGCTCCAAAGAATACATTAATCTGTTTATTCCAAAAGATAAAACCCCGCAACTCTTTCTGGAAGAAGTAGCAAAAGAAAAAGGTCTTCCACGGTTTACTCAAATCTACGACTTGCTTAAATATCTCTTTGAGAAATATGAATATGTTTTCTTTGATGAATTCCAAAATTTTTATTCTTTGGACAAAAGCGTTTATTCCGATATCCAAAAACTCTTTGATGAATTAAAGTGGAAAAATAAAAAAATATGTATTTTAGTTACTGGTTCCAGCTACTCATTAATTCAAAAAATATTTTATGATTATTCCAAAGCTTTGTACGGTCGAAAAGACTTAGAAATAAATCTGGAGGAACTGGATCAATTTACAGTATTAAATATTCTTAGTGATTTAGGAATAAAAAATTTAGAAGAACAGATTAAGTTTTATCTGGTTTTTGGAGGAATGCCTAAATTTTACGAACTGCTGGAAAAGATACCAAAAAGTTCTTTTCGTGAAATAATTAAATTATGGTATACCCAATCGAAAAGCGTATTTGAAGAAGGGAACTCCATATTGATTAGCGAGTTCGGAAACTCTTATAAATCTTTTTTCAGTATTTTAGAAGCTATAGCTCAAAGTAAAACAAAACTATCTGAGATCGCATCTATTTTTGGAAATGACTCGCTCAGAACTAATCGATACCTCGATTTAGCTAGAAAACAGTTTAATCTGGTGGGCAGAAGAACACCAATAACAGAAGATGCAGGAAAGTCACGTCGGGGAAGTTACTTCATCAAAAACAAATTCCTGCGATTTTGGTTCTGCTTTGTAAAAAGATATGAAGCATACTATGAGCAAAACCGCTCTTCTGAACTCAGCAATATTTTTGACCGAGATATCAATACTTATTTGGGAAGAGAATTTGAGGAATTCTGTCGAAACTTAATTCCAAAAATTTTTCCAGACCGATTTGAAAGTATTGGAGGGCAGTGGGGGACCATGCTTTCTGCTCCGAAAGAGAACAATCAATACGAGATAGATATTTGTGCCCTAAATAATAAGTCTAAAGAGATATTGTTTGGAGAATGCAAGTGGAAAGAAGACGTTGACCAAAACCAAATCTTAGCCAAACTCAAGAAAAAATCGCAAGAGGTAAGCTGGAACAAAGATTCGCGGAAAGAGAGCTATGTAATTTTTGCGAAGTCATTCAAATATAGAGAAGCGGATATTTTATCTGCAGGATTAAATAAAGAAACAGAAGTTCATCTTATAGATTTAAAAGAGATGGCTAAACTGCTGTGAAAAACAAAGCTATTTCTTCACTTGGATATCAGTTCCTCAACGGGTTTAATATTATTTTAAAGTTAGATTTATCCATTTTATATGCTTGAGCCGCAGTTCTAAGCAGTTCAACCTTCACTTTAATCCCTTTCTGTCCCAATTCATTCTTACTTCGGCACAACCATTCTACTAATTGAGTTACGTTAGTTGGAGCTAGGGTTTCTTTGCATCGCTCAAAGTCAATCATGATTGGTTCATCTTTACGATTTACTTCATCTTTACTACTTACTATAATATGCTTGTGCGGATGATGCATCTCCTGCTTACTTACGCCTAGTTGATCCATCGTCAACCCTTGGATTAATATTTTTTCCAGAATTGGAATTATTTCTTCTTTGGAATGTTCTTTTATCCAATCCATGATTCTTTTCCCTTCGATAAATTCCATTACTACATAATTAGTCCCAGAAAAATATAATTTTGGTCCGATATTTTTTTCATTTAGAATTTTCAGCCACCTGGCTTCGTTTTTAATTCGATTGGAAGCTTTGCTAGTACTGTTTTCTACTTTGATGGCAATTTTTACTGTTTTTTTTGAAGAGAAATGAGATTTGATATTATAATCAGTATTCCAAGTTCCAGAATATACCATTCCGCGATGCCCTTTGGTCAAATAATGTACATCACTAACGCCTTTCCGTTCCAGTTCGTGAAGTATATCACTTTTATGAATTGAGTAAACATATAATTCTTCGAAGAAAGGCAACTTTTCTTTAACTAACTCTTGTGCTTCAAATAGATTATGAGAAATAATTTCATCAATTTTAGTTTTATTGGTTAAGGATGAAAATAGAAATAATATTTTTCCTTTTGGAGCAAGAAATTTAGCGGCTTGATGAAAAAAGCGCTCAGATATTTCCCAGCCTTTCTTTCCACCGTAGAGGGCCGCATCTTCTATACCTGCATCCTGAGGAAGATAAGGTGGATTGAAGATGATTATGTCAAACTTACATTCTACGTTAGAAAATAAGTTGCTGACAAGTATTTGAATTTTTTTGAATTTGTTTTTTGTGACGATTTCTTGGAAACGTTTTACTGCTTCTGGATTTATATCCACTGCTATTACTTCTCGAACTAATTTGTTTCCGGCGGCTGCTACGGCTTGGATTCCCGAACCGGTGCCTAAGTCCAGCACTCTGCCTAAAGCATACTTTTTTACTTGCTTCTCTAGCAGAAAAGAGTCCTCCTGCGGTTCGTAAATCATCATGAAGTATCCAAAACCTTATTAATTGATAAAAATTACCTTAAAAACATAGGTATAGCATCTTCAAAACCCTTGATGAAGATATCGATTGCTCTATCGAGTCACTTCGTTCGTGAGTTGCCTGTCGGCAACCGTTCCCGGATGGAGCAACCTGTTGCATCAGCAACATTGAGAGACCGCAGTCGAACTTACCTCGCGACGAGCTCGCTTCATCAAATAAATGAGGTTTTGACCTGATGATGCTATACTCCTATCCTAAAAAAATGAAACTAAAAGAATTCCAACAATATCTGAAACAAGAAAAAATAGACCTAACTGTATTTATTCATCCGGATATTAATATTACTTACTTTACTCAACTAAAACCGTCTTTTGCGCTGCTGGTGATAACTCCTACTACTGCTTCTTTTTATCTTTCCGGATTGGATGATGCTCCTAAACTTAAATGCATTTCGGTTAAGGTGCTGAAGAAAGGCTGGGAAAAGAAACTGGCTAATCCTAAAGTTAAACGAGTGGGAATAAATAAAGATGTAATTTCAGTTGGCTTCTGGGAGAAGCTCCATAAAATCTTTCCAAAAGCAAAATTAGTGGATGTTTCTGGTGAATTAAAAAAGTTGAGAGCGCAGAAGACAGTAGAGGAAATTAAGAAAATAGCTCATGCCTGCAAAGTAACTGATGATGCATTTAATGAATTGATTAATCACTGGAAAAAATACAAATTTAAAACCGAACAAGATGTATCCCATTTTATGGAAGAATATTTCAGCAAGCATAATTGTACTACTGCTTTTCCGACTATCGTGGCTATGGGAAAGAATGCAGCTATTCCGCATTACAATACTTCTAATTGTAAATTGAAGCGAGGGTTTTTATTGCTGGATTTTGGTGCGAGTTACCAAAATTATAATGCTGATTGCTCCCGCACAGTGTTTATTGGTAATCCAAATAAAGCGGAAAAGAAATTGTATGAATTACTGCTGAAAGCTCAACAGAATGCGACAGCTCAAATTAAAGAAGGAAAAACATTCTGGGAATTGCAGCAATTAGTGAGAATGCAGTTGGGAAAATATTCTTCACATTTTATTCATCTGTTAGGTCATGGAGTAGGAATAGAGATCCATGAAGCGCCGTCTTTTTCTATGGAAGCAAAAGAGAAAATAAAGAATGGACAGGTGTTTACTATCGAGCCGGGGATTTATTTCCCTAAGAAATGCGGTTTGCGCATTGAAGATACGATTCTATTTGGTGGAAAGGTTAAAGTGCTAACGAAGTCGAAGAAAGAGTTGATAACATTATAATGAAGCTCCCAATCGCCGCAAGCGGCGGGGTAAATCCCGAAAAATTTAATCGAAGTTGTTGCGAAACTCTTCCATCATGCTTGTGTGAGGCCTGTTCCGCTTCTCAACTTCGCTTTGCTCAGGTCGGATTGCAGAACTCTACGAGACTAGCTCCATGGGCAGATACACACAAGCATTT
Source organism: archaeon (assembly GCA_020053615.1). Classification (GTDB taxonomy): domain Archaea; phylum Nanobdellota; class Nanobdellia; order Woesearchaeales; family GW2011-AR9; genus JACRPH01. Next base: position 4,308 of record JAGVMW010000159.1, read on the forward strand.
ATTTTCGCAACAACCTCAATCTTCCCCAAAAACCTTATAAAAACATCTCATTTTTAACAAAAAGTATTTAAATACATCAAACGCACGAGAGAATCTTAATAGAAATGGAGCAATTTGAATGCAGCCCGTGTGTTTGATGTTAGGAGACCGCAGTCGAGTACAGGCTATGGGGCTGTGTTGTAGCTTGGTCTAGTTCCTCTACCCAGAGGTTGGGAAGCAACTATCATCGGTCGCTTGGGACGATCAGACCCCGGTTCAAATGCGCTGAAAAGGCGATGAAAGTCCGGGCAGCCCCATTCATTTATATTACAATTAAAATTAACATTAATGAGGTATAAGAAACATGGGTTTAACTAACAGATTTGGAGCACGATATGGAAGAAGACCTAAAACTAAATTTGGTCAGATAGAAGAATTACAGAGAACTAAATACAAATGTCCTTATTGCAGTAAAGAAGGAGTAAAGAGATTATCTTTAGGTATCTGGGAATGCAGAAAGTGCGATGTGAAATTTGCTGCTCGAGCATATACGTTAAGCAGCGCAAAAACTGAAGCTTAGGTGAACAAAAATGTATTACGTCTGTTTTGATTGTGGAAAGAAAGTTGAAGATGAGTATATTGCTAAAATCAGATGCCCTTATTGCGGCGGAAAAGTACTGTACAAAGATCGTAGAACGGTAGTTAAGATAAAAGCGAAATAAAACATGACTTCTAATAAAATCGCCCAATTGCAATTGTTGCAGCAGAACCTACAGAATATTATGGCGCAGAAACAACAGTTCCAAAGTCAGTTAGTAGAAATGGAATCCGCTTTGTCCGAGTTGAAAAAGACTGATAAAGCGTATAAAATTGTGAGCAAATTGATGTTAGCCACTTCTAAGCCAGAACTGGAAAAAGAGTTAATGGAAAAGAAGGAAGTGGTAGAAATACGTTTAAAGAATTTTACCCAGCAGGAAGAGCGGATGCAGAAGAGCGTTGAAGAGCAGCAGCAGGAAGTAGTGAAAGAGCTGCAAGGGAAAAAGGAGAAGAAGAAATAGAATAATTACTTACTTCTTTGCGGTTTTCCAGAGATACTTAAAATAATTCTGATATGATTCATAAACTGTTTTGTGTTCTATTAATATTCCCAGGGGATTTTCTACCCACATTATTAATGCTACTTTTCCATCAAAGAGATAAGTGGAAACCGATGAATTTAATTCGGAAGGGACATACTTAAGCTTGGTCAAAGGTATTTTAACTGGCTTAATCTTTATGTTTGCCACAATGCGCATCTTAATCTTTTTCTGTACTCTTTCTTTGTCCCAGTGCGGATAATCATAAGGCAAATACTCTTTTATTTTGTATTCAGCTCCAAAATCCAGGATTTCGGTTTTTGAGTTTAACATTTCTTTCAAGATGGTTTTAATCCCGGCAAGCCCCTTGAAACTGTGGATTTCCTGCTTTTCTTTAGCCATCTGGAAATCTAGAAGAAGTTCTGGTATTATCTGTTTAGCTTCTGCAAGTTGTTCTTCTTTTGCTTGGATTATGTCAACTATTTTTTTAGGAGTTCCAGCTTCAAACAGCATTTTATTGGCTTTGGTGATTTGACTAACTAAACCTTTCTCGGCAAGACCCCTCAAAGCGTCATATACCGAAACCCTATGAACTCCTGACTTTCTGGAAATTTCATTCGCTGAAGCTGACCCTATCTTCAAGAGAGTTAAATAGCACTTTGCTTCATTTGGGCTTAATCCTGCTTTTTCTTTTTTACTTCAGCATCAATTTCTTTGAAAGTCATTTTAATATCAAAACAAAAGCGGAGTATTTAGAATTTTCGTTTATTTCCTAAACAACGCATTCGGCACATATAACAAATCTCCGCGTTCGGTTCGTATAATTGTTTTTAACACTCCTTTTTTTTCTACAATGCCAGATATTCCATTTACTTCGATTTTCTTGCCTTTCTTTAGCCGGTTCTTTCTTTTGGCTGTAATCCATCCCATAAGATTTGCTGGAATATCTTTTATTCCTACCAGCACCGTCAGGACCAGCAAAATGATTATTCCTCCTAAAATGAGATAAATAACCCACCAACCGATTCCTAAGTAACTTAAGAAAATTATCGCCGTAGCAAAGTAAACCATATAAGAAATAATGCTGCTAATCAAATTTTCTACGTCGCAACCGATACCGCTTTTTACCGCAATTTTGTTCAATTCAACTTCTTTTAACATACGATAAAGTAATTTTTTAGCCAATAAACCTAAGGTTAAGCCGACGATTAAAATTACAATAGCCATAACTATCAAATTGGTATAAGACTGTACTGACGCTACTACTTGCATGGTTTCATTAGACATAACTTAAAGGAATAGAAAGGGCATTTATAAAATTACCTCCAAAACTCTTAAAAATGCTTCATTTATCTTTACCCTCATGGCTGATTATTCCAACCAAATTAAAGAACTAGAGAAAGAGCTTTCTACAACTAAATATAATAAAGCTACGCAAGGTCATGTAGGATTAGTTAAAGCTAAGTTAGCAGTACTGAAAGAAAAACAAGTATCACGGACTCAGCAGAAAACGGGTAAATCAGATTATGGATATACTGTCAGAAGATCTGGTGACGCTACGGTATTATTATTAGGATTTCCTTCTACTGGAAAATCTACCATTCTAAATAAATTAACTGACGCCAAATCAGAAGTAGCCGCGTATGAATTTACTACTCTAACCGTAATTCCAGGAGTGATGGAATACAAGCAGGCTAAGATTCAGATATTAGATGTTCCTGGAATTGTAAGCGGAGCAGCGTCGGGAAAAGGCCGCGGCAGAGAAGTATTAACGGTAATTAGAAATGCGGATTTAGTGTTGATTATTGTAGATGTAACTCATCCGGAGCATTATACTTCTATTTTAAGAGAAGTGTGGGAATCGGGAATTAGAGTAAATAAAACTAAGCCGGAAGTGTACATCAAAAAGACGCCTAAAGGGGGAGTGCAGATAGGCCGAACCGTTAATTTAGACTTGAGCGATGAAAACTTAGCCCAGATATTGCGAGAATTTAAAATAAATAATGCGGAAGTATTGATACGAAGTGTGATTGATGCTGATGAGTTTATCGACTGTATTGAAGGGAGCAAAAAATATCTGCCCGCGATAACTTGTCTGAGCAAGATTGATTTAGCTACGACAGAGCAAGTGGATAAAGCAAAGAAGATGATAAATGCTGATATCGCTATTTCTGCTGAGCAGGACATAAACATCAATTCGCTTAAAGAGTTAATATTTCAGAAACTTAATTTTATTAGAGTATATATGAAAGAACCCCGAAAAGAAGCAGATATGAATGTGCCGATGATACTCCAGAAAGGTTCAACTATCGGAGATGTGTGCAATAAGCTACATCGAGATTTTGCAAGTAAGTTTAAATTTGCTCGGGTGTGGGGGCCTTCAGCAAAGTTTTCTGGACAGAAGTTGATGTTAAGTCATATGCTGGCCGATGGAGATATATTAGAGTTGCATTTGAGGTAAGCTCGACTGCTGTTTCCTAACCTCAAAAGCGTTTGAGGTGATTATTTCTTCATTTCCATCCAATACTTAACTAAAAACGGCAGCACTAAAGTAGCATCAGTTTTTATCTCGGCAAATTTTCCATTAGGATTCATCTTTCTCCATGACTTTCCTTCATCATAACTGCATCCGGATAAATGTCCATAGTACATCGGATCAGGACAGATGCGTACTCCATAACTGAATGAACGTTCCGGAAACTTTTCTCCAAAACGCCCGTTGATAATTTCAATCAATGGAGCTAAGTTTTGGGTATTGTTTCTGGGCACTCCACCACCGATACTGATTATTCCAATGCGCTTAGTTGAAACTGCTTTTTCCAATAGAATAGTTGTGTCTAATTCTTGATCGAACACGATTTTAGGCATCCCTTGCTCTGCTCTCCATAAATTATGGGTGTATACATCATTTCCAATCTCGGAATCAGTAAATGCTGGAACTACTACAGGTACATTCTTTTGATAAGCTGATTTTAAAATTCCTCGTTCCGTGGGAAAGTGGTTTGTTAAATATTCTCCTAGCATTCTATGAAACTTATGCGAACTGAGCGGAGCAGTTTTGGTATATGACTTTAATACTTTGTCTACAACTTCGTCTACATAAGAAAAATTTCCTTCCGGTTCCAATGTGTCAGTAACTCTATTAAGTTTTCTTCGCGCCAATAATTTATCGCAGTGTTTAGGATTGTGCTTGTAATGCTTTAATCCAATACTTTCTACTAACCCATGCGCCATTAATGCACCAGTGGAAGCGACATACTGAACCATTTCGTTACCTAGAATGTCACAAATTATTAAGCCCATCTTAGCAATAGTCATCGCTCCACTCAGGGTGAGAAATATGGTACAATCTTTATCTTTGATCATCTTCTGGGAAACTCCAGCACCTTCTGCTATGCTCTTAGCCATTCCATCATACTTCTTTAATTCACGAAAGAAAGATATTACATTGGTGCGATTATCTTCTAACCGTTCCTGAAGCACTAAGTACACTAATGGAAGTATATAATTAGGGCTGCTAAATATTACATTAGGATAATGCCCATCTTTAACTTGATTTTTTCGGCATAGCCCATATTCGTTGATAAAGATGGCTTGTTCCGGTTTATCTAATGCTTCTTCATATCGTTCAGAATATCTTCCGATAACTACTATGTTATTAAATGGGTTGTTCAGAGCAGCATACTCGCTCATAGAAAGTATTCCTTCAAACCAATGTTTATCATAAGTCATTTTGGAAATTAATTTACTTAACTGAGAATCGGGAGAGCCTTCGTAAACTACGTAGGGCTTGCGTTGGCATTGAACCATTTTTTCCAGAGTATCAGCTACTTCTCCCAGCATTCGAGCTCCGAACGAGCATTTGTTCATTCCACGAACAATATCATTTACAGTATTACATTTACTCAAATCCAGAAGTTCAAGCGGTTCGAGATTAAGTGTGGACATATTTAATTGGGGTGGTAAACGTAATATAAGCATTTATCCACTGGAGGCAACAGATTAATAAATTAAGCTCTTAAATTATGAGTTATGTGCGGTATAATTGGAATATTCAACCACAAGAACGCTTCTATTAAGATTAAATTAGGTTTGAAACTGTTAGAGAAGAGAGGTAAAGATGGGGTTGGAGTTGCTTCGGAAAAAGAAGTAATGATTAGTAAAAGCATCAGTATAACGAAGGACATAAATAATTATGCAAATAGATTAAACTCGACCTACGGGTCTCCTAATAGCAAAGCGTTTGCTATATGTCCTTCGAATATAGTGGCGGCTAATCATTGTTCAACTATTAATGTCCGCCACTATAAACTTAAAATTCCTGCTGTTCATAATCTTCTGGGACATACTCTTCATTCTATCGTAGACTTTGTGCCACAGCCATTAAAAGGAAACGGGATTCTAGCAGCTAATTGTGAGATTTATAATTGGAAAGAATTGGCAGAAAAATATAAATTAAAAGTGAAGAATGACGCGGAATTATTATTGCGCTTCTTAGATAGATTTGGAGTAACGGAAAATGCATTAAATGAATTAGATGGAGTATATGTGTTTGCTTACTGGAAGAAAAATAAACTGTTTCTGGTAAGAGATATTTTGGGAGTAAAGCCATTGTGGTTTTATCACGGAACTTCATTTGGATTTGCTTCGGAAAGGAAAGTGCTGCGAGAATTAGGATTTAATAATATTCAAGAATTAACTCCTCGGCATATTTTAGAATATGATATTCACAACAATAATAAAAAAATACATCCTCGAAAATTCTTTACATCTGTTCCTGAACTGCACGATAAGAAAGAGGTTATTTTAAGAAATACTTCTAAATTGTTAGAAGAAGCGATTATCAAACGCGTTCCAGAACGAAAGTTTGGTGTTTTATTCTCGGGGGGAATTGATTCTACTTATATTGCCCATTTTTTGATTAAGCAGGGATATGATTTTACTTGTTACACTGCCGCATTAGATTCTCCGGAGCATCTGCCCAGCGATTTAGTATATGCACAAAAAGTGGCCAAAGAAATGGGATTAAAACTGAAAGTTAGAACAGTAAAGATGGAAGAGATTCCAGCGTATTTGAAAAAAGTAATTCCTCTGATAGAAGATTCGCATCCGGTGAAAGTAAGTGTAGCATTAACTTTTTTTCTGGCGTGCGAATTAGCACAAAAAGATGGCTGCAAAGTAATTTTCTCGGGATTAGGCAACGAAGAAATATTTGCAGGATATGAACGGCACAAACATTCTACTAACCTGAATTTAGAATGTGTATCTGGGTTGTTAAAAGTTTATGAACGAGATTTGTATCGTGATGATGTAATTACTATGCACAATGGATTAGAATTAAGACTGCCATTCTTAGACAAGAAATTGATTGAATACGCGTTAAGAATTCCGGAAAAGTATAAAATAAACTCGGAACATTCCAAATTAATCTTTCGAGAGATCGCTTATGCGCAAGGGATTTCTCAAGAGTTGGCTTTCCGCAAGAAAGTAGCCGCACAATATGGTTCTCGGATAGATTCAGCATTAGATAAAGTATCGCGTTGGAAAAAGTTTTCTTCACGTCCAGCGTATCTGCGTACGTTTTATCCTTTTCCTAATGCTAAATTGGGAGTATTATTTTCTTCAGGAAAAGATTCTACTTATGCTGCATTGATGATGAGCCGACAGGGATATGAATTGACTTGTTTGATAACACTCAAGTCGGAAAATCAAGAGTCGTATATGTTTCATACACCGGCGATTGAACTGGCCAAATTACAGGCGCGGGCGATGGAAATTCCGTTGATTTTGTATAAGACTAAAGGAGAGAAAGAGATTGAACTTAAAGATTTGGAGAAAGCATTGGTGTTGGCTAAGAAAAAGTATAAGATAGAAGGAATTGTTACCGGAGCATTATTTTCTACCTATCAGCGCGATAGAATTGAACGAGTAGCAGATGGGTTAGGATTGAAAATATTTTCTCCGTTGTGGCATAAGTCGCAGGAGCAGGAGATGCAGGAGTTGTTAGAGAATGAATTTGAATTTATTTTGACTTCAGTTGCAGCAGAAGGGCTGGATAAGAGCTGGTTGAATAGAATTATTACCAAAGAAGATGTGATTAAGCTGAGAAAGATGAAAGATAAGTTAGGAACGAATATTGCAGGGGAAGGTGGAGAATTTGAATCATTAGTATTAGATTGTCCTTTGTTCAAGAAGAGGTTGATGATTGAGAAAGCAGATATTCTGGAAGAGAACAGGAATACGGCAAGAATGATAATTCAGAAAGCTCGGTTGATGAGTAAAAACACTACTTCCAACTCAAAAACCCCAAAATCTTTATAAATAAACCGCCATCTAAGAATAAACATGACTCACATACTCGAGGTTAATGCTAATGCACTTATTTCCAAAGTTGCGGAAGAGCTAAAGAAGCAGAACTTGGTCAAGCCCACGGAATGGAGCAAGTTTGTAAAAACTGGTTTGCATCGAGAAAGACATCCTGATAATAACGATTGGTGGTATTACCGCTCTGCAGCTATTTTGAGAAGTATCGCTAAGCTTGGTCCGGTAGGCACGCAGAAGCTTAGAACTAAGTATGGCGGAAAGAAAACCGCGTCCGGGCATAAGCCGGAGCATTTCTATAAAGGTTCAGGTTCAATTATTCGCAAAGTGTTACAGCAATTAGAAGCGTCAGCTTTGATTAAGCAAGTTACTGTAGGCAATCATAAAGGACGAATATTGACTCCTAAAGGGGTTTCTTTGATGGATAAGTTAGCAGTACAGATTGCCAAGCAGGAGCATAAACATGGCAACCAATAAGCCTCGGGCCAAGAAGAAACGGCTGATAAAGAAGAGCGGACAGACTAAATGGGCCCCATTTTGGACTGTGTTTAAAGCTTATGGGAAAGGGAAAAGAATGCATCCTTCGCGACATACTCATGTAAAACGTTCATGGAAGCGAGGATCGGATACAGAAGCATAAAATGGCAACAACTACTACTGCAATTGCAGAGAGAACTTATAATGTTCCTTTACGCAAGCAATATCAGAAAGCTCCTAATTGGAAAAGAACCGAGAGAGCTGTTAATGGTTTGAAAGCGTTCTTGAAACGGCATATGAAGTCCGATAATGTAAAGATTGGAACTAAGCTGAATGAACAGTTGTGGCTGCATGGATTGAAGAATCCTCCGCATCATGTGAAGATTACGGTTTCTAAAGATGATAAAGGTGTGGTTAAAGCAGAGTTGTTCGGTGTGAAGAAGGTTTCTAAGAAAGAAGTTAAGGAAGGGAAGAAGTAGATAATTGATTTAATTCTGTTAATATTAACAGTATCTCCGAAAGCGATTCACCTTTTTTGAGTAGTCAGAAAAACCTTAAAATAGAAGATATATTCTCCCTTTGTGAATTCCGATAAACTTACA
>JAGVMW010000209.1 GCA_020053615.1 archaeon
AGGATTCGGAACTCCCAACGTCTCTTATGGTCATGCATACGGGCTTCAGATTTGCCGTGGAAATAGTGTTTCTATTACTTATGCGTAAGTCAGTAGTTGACGATCCTGGATTATATGCCGGCAAAAGAGCTCCAAATCTAACCGTTCTATTCCATAACAATCCTTAAGTCCATTGTATAAATTATTGCCATCAATAAATACAATCGCTCTTTCTCTATCCATTTTTTTCTAAATAGGGGTGTCTCTTGCTTTCTCGCAGGCAAAATTTTGCCTGCAATGAAAACCAATCTATTTAAATCTTAGAAAGAACAGGAAAAATTTGCTTTATTTTTACTTGGGATTGTTATTACCCCAAATTTGTCTATTTTAACAAATTTTTGTTTAGCTTTCTTTCTGATGATTTCGAGTTCTTTCTTAAGACAACCGATCTGTCCCTCGACTTCTCTCAAAGAGACACAGCGTGGTGTTATAAAAATATATCCCTTTTCATTGCTGGTATGACTCTTGACATATATTTGAGCAAGGGGCGGGCCAGGAAGATCCGTTTTCCCAGGTTTTACAAAGTAGAGATCAAGCGAAAGCGTCATATCTATTTCCTCCTTTTCTGAACAAAATTCTATTATTATTAAGTATTTTTCTGCTCGTCTAAATTATTTTGTTTGTGCTCCCTTAAAAGAGAAATTTTATTGAATTTTTCTAATGTTTTCTTTAGAGAATCAATATCTTCTCTCTTTAGCGCACGCATGTGAGCAACCTTGTTACGTATACCCCGTATGTTTTGAAGATCTTGAATAAAAGCAGTTTTGGCTGCTTCCTTTGATGGGAAGAGAACATCCCACTTTTGCCGAACAAATTCAATCAAGTCCCACCACTCTATATACTGAATAAGAGAGAAATTTAAAACCGCATCCAAACACTCAGATTGCTCGCGCTCTCTTGCCTCCTGTAGTTTCTTCAACAAGTTTTCTTGCTTATTGTCGGATCTCGAAATGCTAACAGTTTTAAACGCGTTTCCCAAATCTGGAAATGATTGCTCAATCAAGTTTCGTAGAAGCGTTTCAATCTCGTAAAGTATCGAATAAGACTCCGTGGCATACTTCCGGGATAGGTAGGCTGAAGATGGTTTACGAGCCGGTAACTTTTGAGGTATTGGAGCACCTGATTTAACATAGTGATCAATAATAAACCATATATCGACAGCCTGTTGATTAGAATCTGTTGGAACGCCCTCCTCTTTCTTAAGCAAAGCATCCCCACCTTGGAATTCCACCAGATAAAAGGTATTTCTATGCTCGAGTGACTCAGGCTTAGGAACGGAATGTGAAAGAATCGTCTTAGCTATATCATAATGCTTGTTCTTATAGATAAAGGCTAATAAATTCCCCGTTTCCTCATCTACCTCAACTTTGACCGGCTCACCAACCTGCGGAAGATAGTCAAACATATTCTGGAGCCATTCCAGTGGAGAAGTATCTACATCAATTATGGTCCGCCCATACCCACAATCTCTACAACTACAAGCAAGCTCTATAGAAAAAGATACTTGAAAGTCAGAGTCCGGCTCTTCAAGCTGAGCACCAGATTGCACATGTGAACCAACTACTATAGTCGTCCCATACCGTCCACAACCGGGACATTTAAGATTATTAATATTCATTTTGCCCTTATGTATTAAAAGTAATCAACTGTTCATATTTGAAATCTTCCAGAAAAGACATCTCATGACCCACCTTACTTTTCCTTGCTCTTTATCTCTCTTGCCAACATCTCTTCCGTCTCTTCTATGTCTTCAGGAAACACATCCGCATAATCTATCCTACAGCTTCCCAACTTCGCTTTAAGTACCTAGGCGAAATTTATCTTTGGTTTTACTTCTTATTTTTAATGTTATATGCATTTTTCAGATTTCTTATTACTTGCTCTGCGTCATAAACTATTGTAGGCAAGTCTGGCTTTTCCTTAAAGCATTTAATAGTGTTACGAGCCGAGGGCTTGCTAAAAGTATAAGTTTGACCACCAGAATAAGTAGTTGTGCCAGAATAACTACCATAAGCATGCCCAGGGCCACCAGAAGCAAAGCCCGTTCCAGATGTTTGTGCTGTTACAGGTGTAGTATATGAACCTGCGCTTGTTTCTGACTTCTCATCAATAATTATGAAATACTTGTAACCATTTTCAAGTGATACTTCCGCACATCGTAAAAGAGTATAATCTTCTACTCTGCCCCTACCAATATAGGCATTTCCGCTAAACGCTACTCTAAAAATATCATCTTGAAGCTTCATATCACTATATCCACCAGTAAATCCTCGTCTGGCATAACCTGTCGCACACCCCACCAACCCTAGACAAAGCAATAATACCAAAACTGTTTTCATTTTAAGCATCCATGCTTTTTGTCATTTCTGCACCAACACCTCTGCCGCCTCTTCTAAATCTTCCGGAAACACATTCACATAATACCTCAATGCTGTTTCTATATCTAAATATCTTAGCTTTCGAGAATGACCTATCTTAAATTCTTTTGCTATGTAACGTCCTTTAGAATTTGTTCTAACTCTGCTTTTAGCATCGGGATATCTTTTTTTGTCGTAGACCAAACTGCATTGATATCTACTCCAAAGTAATCATGAATAAGCTTATCTCGCATTCCGGCTATGTCTTTCCATGGGATATTGGGGTATTTGTTTCGCAAGTCAGAGGAAATCCTTTTAGCTGCTTCTCCAATGATTTCGACCTGCCGAATGACCCCGTCTTGAAGAAGCATGGTCTTGGTAAAAGTCTCCTGATTAACCCCGGCAAGATATCCTTCAATTCTAGCAATCGCATCTAAAATATGCTTTACCAAGTTCAATAATGAAGTGCAACACTTAGGATAATCATGTATCCTAGGTGTTATGAAAAATAAAAACTATAAACAGCTCTCCTGCGAAGAGAGA
>JAGVMW010000078.1 GCA_020053615.1 archaeon
AAAATTTGGCACAGGAGCTAAAGTAGATTGCCCAAAAGAATACCTCGGGAGGAGAGTTTATTTATTGATTCGATAAAGATATGGGTAAGGGTCAGGTATAATACCCCGCTGCTTGCAGCGTCCAACTTTGAAATTAGAAAATGCTGGTCACGAAGTGAGAAAACAGGCGTAATACCCCATCAGCTTACTGTGGAGTGAGCGAAGCGAACGGTGGGATAGCCTGTTTTCAAGCATTTTCTTTATTATTTTTAATTCTGCTGTAATGGTTGAGCTTTCTTCCCTTTATGCGTCTCCATGAAACTTATCACATTGTGACTAAACAGTTCTCCGGTTTCAGCATTTATCTTTAGATTGGCAAACTTTAAAGTTTTGGTGATAAAAGAAACGTTCCATTGCACCACTTCGTTTAAAGTCTGCAGAATAATAAATCCATTTCCTAAGATTTCTGTGGGGAAATGTAATATTTTGCTTTCATTAGCCGTTTTTTGCACTTTTTCCACACTTACTTTTACTTTCTCCAAGTTTAATTCTTCGATTTTGGTGTTTTTGTCTTTAAACACTTCATCAGCTGGTTTGATGGCAAAACTCTGATTTTCTAATAAAGCAAATACAGTTATCTTTCCATCTTCAGGATTAAGCCAGCCTATCTCCCATTCGCTTAATGGCTCAAGCTCAGAATTTATCGGACAAAAAAAATGAGAAATATAACTTGACGTATGATTTTTCTTCCATTCTTGGAATAACTCTTCTTTCTTCAACAGTTCGATTACTTCTGGTGGAGAAGCTAACGACGATTTGTTTAGCATCTTGTTATGAATATTCTCTCCAAGTAAACCTGCATTTAGTGCAACGGAAGAATCTGGTTTCCGGCTCATCTGCTCCTCGAGTTTGCTGGGTCCAATAATAAGCCATATTATTTCCGCATTTCTCACAAGTAGTCTTAATTTTGGGATGGGTTTCTAGGTTTTCCATCACTTCAATTTTCTTTCCTGCATCTACTTTTTCGGTTATCTCAGTAGATTCACCTTCTATAGATTTAGTAAAGCCACACGTACAAAATAGTACCTTTTTACCACCTTTATCTTTTGGTCTTAATAATGAACCGCATTTAGGACAAAACATAAGCCCTCACCCCCTGTTTTAAGATAGGATTTGGGGGTAGTTTATAATAATTGTGGTTGGAGAAAAGGTGGTGTTGGTTTAGTTTTGGCTTACTTCTCAATCTGTATCCCTACTAACTTGGCTGCGTCTACTGCCAGAATCTTAACCCAGCCAAGATAAGGTACTCTAATCAATCCTTTTCCGTAAACTCGGCTTTCTTCAATCTTAGTTTCTCCTAGCGTTCCAGTGATGCTGGCGCTGTTGTGATCGCCTTTAGTGTGATAGAAATACTGTCCGTTCTCTTGCCAAACTTTAACTACGCGATGAATTATGGGCTGAGGTTTAGTTCCTTGAAATACTAACACATCGCCAACTTTAATGTTTTCATTATTAGCTCTCCACAATAGGATTACATCTCCTTTATCAAATCCATCCCGAAATGGAAATGTATCAAACTGAGTCTGGGTGATGTTATTGTGTTCATACCATTCTCCACACAATTTCCAATAATTATCAAATGATTCAGGGAACTGTTGAAGATTAAACCCACAAATTGCTCCGGCATCAATTCCATGTTCCATGCTTTCGCTGACTACCGCAACTAAAGGATAACTGGTCCCTAATAATAACCCCAAAAGAGGATATACTACAAATTTGATTAACACAAATGCTACTACTACATTAGCCAGCCAGCTCCACATTGAATCATCTTCCCATAGGAAGTGCCAGAACTTCTTGAGCCAGTGTTTGGGTTTATTCCCAGAGCTATTTATATTTGTCATAGTCTAGCGATTGTTTCGCGGTTTAAAAAGCTTTTTATATTCGAGGCTCTTTTGAACTGGTGATGGTTAGATTTAAGCCGGGAAAAGAGGAACATGCTTTAGACTGGGATATGCTGTTTAAAACAATTTTAGTGATTACTATTATTGTTTCGACAGCATTATTGATAGTAAATTACTTTTATCAACTCACAGAATCTCCTTTAATTATGTTTTTCTCCCTGCCAGTAGCTTGGGTCATAATTGGACAGATTTTAGCGCACAAGTATAGTTCAGCAGAACAACGAGACATGCATAATGTATCTGATTTTGGGGTGCTGTCGTTGTGCGGATATTTTGCAGCGTTCTTTTTAATGATGTATGGATTAAAGACGAAAGAAGCGATAACTTTTATTTTAGCAGTTATAGTGTTCTTGGTCTTCTACGGATATAGTTGGAAAGTGTTTAAAGCGTATATGATACAGAGAAATATCCATTTTGAATGGGGAATGGCTAAAATAATATTATTGATATTATTCTTATTAGCTGTAATTACTGCTTTATTATCTCAGATGTGGAATCCACTGTGGGCATTAGTGTTACTGGTCGCAGGAGTAATTTATGTGTTTGTGAAGTTCTGGGGGAAGCTGACTAAAGCATTCTGGTACGCTCAGCGTTACCGTCCGTTTATTGTGTTTGGATTAGTGTTTAGTTTCTTGTCATTGGTATTGTGGACGTTTGTATTTGTAGTGGTGGGAGTGTTGATGTGGGGATAAATCTATAGAGGACTTTGAATAGCCCAAAATGAACAATATAATTTAGTTTATCAAAAGTCCTCTAAGACGATTTTGAATAGGTTTTTCAAAATCGTCTATAAACCTAAACTTAATCTTCCTAAGAGACCATGAACACATTAATTGAAAGGTTAATTTCCAAAATTAAGCAAAAGAAAGAACTTGCAGGAGTTAGTGATGAAACTGTTAATGAGGTGCTGGTTAAGTTGTTTAAACGCGAGCCGAAGCTGTTTAAAGAGCTATCAATTAAATTTAACGAGAAGTCAGCTGCTTACACTAAAACGATTAAATTAGCACGAGCAAAGTTAAGGCGTTCTTATGGGTTGTTTCGGGTAGAGAAAGTGGAAGATGATTTTAAAAATGTGGAGAAAGTATTATCTTCACATTCTTCTACTAAAGAACGAACATCATTTTATTCTGAACTGTATCCACAGCTCTTTTCTATTACTGGAAAACCAGCAGTAATTTTAGATTTGGGATGCGGAGTTAATCCATTTTCAGTTGAGGTTATGAAGTTAAAGATGTTAAAATATTACGCTTATGATATCAGCGAGAAAGAAGTAGAGCTATTGAACCTGTTTTTTGCTTGGAAGCATTCAAGTGATGAAAGATTTGTGGGAAAAGCAGAAGTTCTGGATGCATCTAAAATAGAATTGGTGCGAAAGTTACCTGCTGCCGATGTCTGTTTTATGTTTAAGCTTACAGATATCTTAGACCGAGGCAAAGGGCATAAGAAAACCGAAGAAGTGATGAAAGCAGTTCCGTCTAAATGGCTGGTGATAAGTTTTCCTACGTTAACTATGAGCGGGAAGAAGATGACCGCTCCGCACAGGAACTGGATGGAATGGCTCTGCCAAAGATTAGGGTATGAGTTTAAAGTGCTGAATTTTCCGAATGAGATTTTTTATGTGGTGAGGAAAGGGGAACTTTAACAGTAAAAACATGACCAAAAAGACTAAACCATGAATCTATTGGACACCAAGAATTCTATCGATAATATTCATACTCTTCTTAGCCCTGATGTCTTTAGATGTGTTTGAAACGGGATTGAGTTTCTGGGAGACTATCGGTGCATTATTTATGCATAATATTCCTGCGTTGATTTTGTTAGTAGTTCTAGTGATTTCCTGGAAATATGAAATTGTAGGTGGAGTAGCTTTTATTTTAGCAGGATTATTGTATATCACCTTAATCATTATAGGTGCGTTAAAAAATCAGTTTGAGTGGTATATGATAGTTTGGACGGTACAAATTTCTGGAGTAGCTTTCTTTATTGGAATATTATTTTTAATTGGATGGTTTAGAAAGAAGAGATAGAAAAAATAAAAAAAATTATTTCCCGAGATGTTCTTTTACAATCTCAACATTTTGGCTAAACCTCTCGCCAAGTTCTAACCAATATTGCCTCATTCTGGCAGTAGACAAAGTCCCTTCATAAGCATAGATTAATTCATTAGGTGTAGGTACTATTATACCCAAAGCAGATCCCAAGAAATGGCTTTGCACTTTGGCAGTTAATTCTACTATCTTTTGATGTGCTTCTGATTCCATTCTGCGATATTCTCCTTGTGATATTCCATCATATCTTCCAGTAGCGTTATTAGCACATTCCCATCCATTGAATGCTGTAACATAATTTTCTAGCTGGGTTATCACTTCGGGTACTACTATATCCAACAGTTGAGAGGTTTCTTCAAGTGTAGTTAGTCTATCTTCCAGTGTTTTCCTGCTGCGGAAATGAAGCAAGAACTTATTTTGTGTTCTAGGTAGTAATTTTTCTACAGATTCTTGTCCACTTTGATATACTCCTGCTCTACATTCAGCATCTATTGCCATTCCAATACTTCGCATGCTTGCCATTTTACATCCCTCCATTATTTTACCTCAGAACCACACCCCTATTATGATTGCTCTAAGCGGAGGATATTGATGTAAGTTCCTACTATTTTTTAATGCATTATAAGAAAATAGCCGGGATTTATTAATTACTGATGAAAACACCAAAAACCACAACTTTTTTAACTATCCTGCCTTTTTCATTTTCCTACGGGGCTGTAGTCTAGCTTGGAAGAGTTAACTGCTCTAAGCAATAGGATTGGCGGTTCGGGTGCATCGGCAGAAAAGCCGCCAGGCCGGGGTTCAAACGCCAGTTACGCTGGGCGAACGTGCGTCCGAGGGATACTCTGCGGAGATCCCTCTTATCACACGCAAGACGACGTAACAGCATGAAAGTCCCCGCAGCCCCAGTTTTGTATAGTACCGAATTAGGTTTACATCAAAAATCAAAAAATCGTTTTTAAATGCTTATAAACAAAAACCCGACCACCCCATATACTTCTTTTTTTCAA
>JAGVMW010000023.1 GCA_020053615.1 archaeon
AAGTCAGAAAATGGAAAAACACCAATGATTTTAGAGGACAAAACCTCTAAAATTTGGTGCTGGAATGACTTCTTTATGTATCGTTAACTCCCCACTACCTAAATATAGGTATCTATCTTTATGTTTAAAATGATTGAGATACAAGATACTGAACAGAGAGGGAAGACATATTCTGAACAGAGAGAGATTAAGCTCTCTGGATTTAATGGACAGTTAGCAAGTTATGTTGCACAGCAGGTTCTGGGTTTATCTTCTGATTGTTCAGACAAGAATGTTGAATTTTATAGCCACAGAGACTTACAAACTGCTCCAGTAAGATTAATGTCTGATTTTTCTGCAGTTTATATCCATGGAGACAGACAAGCAAGAGATAAAAATGGACGTTTTATTAATAGGACAGAATTAGATGTTGAACGATTATGGTACGATTATGAAGTTAGGAAGTTAAAAGGAATTGCAGGTTTTGAAAATGTAGATGATTTAGTAGTTTTGAATTATATTAAAGACACTGTTTCAGCAATTCCCGAAATTATAAAAACAGACCCCTCAAAAGCATTAACAAATTTCCAACCGTCACTGGGGTATACCAAAAGACATTGGAATAATGTGAGAATTTCAAAATCCGGAGAAGGTGTTTATCTTGTTGAGTTAGTCGGTATTGAACACCTAAAAGGAAAGAAAAGACCCAAACAATATTGGGAAAGAAATGTTTATGATAATACCCAAAATCCAAAAGTTTTAATTAGAAGAGTAACAGAAGAACTTGTGCAACCTCCGTTTTGGACGTTGGGCGATATGGGAATTGATGCACTGGTTGAAAAAATACAGAGTTTTAGGTAGTTTTTTGTGTGGTGTTTAACGAATACAAGTGTTCAATAATTACTATTTCTCAAACTTTCCCCGCACTTCCAAACACTTTAATTCTTTGCTCAACAACCTGCTGAATTAAAGCTCTAGCCGGAAACAAGATGTGCCGGGGATCAAAATCTTCCGGATGCTCTTTAACTGCTTTTCTTACCCCCGCATCAAAAGCTATTCTCAAGTCCGTATCAGTATTGATTTTGTTTATTCCGTTTTTTACAGCTAATTTAATCTGCGAATCGGGAACGCCTTTCACACCAGAAAGTTTAGCTCCATACTTTTGAGCTAGATTCACTATACTCTGTGGCACTCCTGAAGCTCCATGTAATACCAACGGAATTTTGGTTTTGGCTTTGATTTGTTTAAGAAGTTCTATTTTTAACTTTGCTGAACCACTAAACTTATACGCACCATGAGAAGTGCCAATAGCTATTGCCAGGAAATCACAGCCGGTTCTTTCTACGAACTCTTGAGCTTTAGCTGGATTAGTGTAGATGATGCCTCGAGAATGTACCAAATCTTCTTTTCCTCCAATTGTACCCAGCTCTGCTTCTACGGAAATGCCTTTTCGATGAGCCAGCTGAACTACTTGTTTAGTTAACTTAATGTTCTTCTCAAACTCCTCATGTGAAGCATCAATCATAACTGAAGAATAGCCTAATTGAATGCATTTTCGGATGTTTTCCATATCTTTTCCATGGTCTAGGTGCAGAGCAATAGGAACTTTACTCAATTCGGAAGCAGTTAGAGCTAAATTGTACAAGAAGTTTATTCCAGCATACTCTAATGCTCCTTCGGAGGTAGCTAGAATAATTGGAGAACGTAAGTTTTCTGCTGCTTGGACGATTCCTTGTAGGATTTCCATATTATTGATGTTGAAATGTCCTACGGCATAGTTCTGGCGATATGCTTTTTCCAGGATGGATTTGGTGGAGGTGAGCATTTTAATCAGAAGTCATCTACTCCTCCTTCCTGCTCTTTCTGTGATTGATATAAGTAGCCTAAAATAAACAAAGTCCCCACTAGGAACAATGGAGCTACTGCCAGCACATACATCATTGACATCAGTTGCCCCATAGAAAAGATAAGATAGCCTGAACCTAACAACACAAAAATACATCCTCCTATCGGAGCATTCTTACAAGCGATAGCAGTAGTTAGTAGTAATATTACTAAAACCATAACTCCAGCCGTAAAATATCCTCCTAATCCTGAAATTATTAAGATAAGCGCCCAGGTGATAATAAGTAAGAGAGAAACACCTATCGGAAGTTTAGACAGCACACTACTCCAATTTTTGTTCTTGAGCCTTTTCCACCAGCTAGGCTTAACTGCTTTAAGATAACCCATGAATTTCTACCTTTAGCTTATGCTTTTCTGCCATCTTTATCGCTTCTTTTTCACTTAATAATTTGTGTTTCACTCCTACTGCTTGAATTACCGATGAAGCATTAGCTTGTCCTATCTTCAAGCAATCTTCAAACTTATATTTTTTAATCATTGCTCCCAGCAATGCCGCAGTAAACGCATCTCCGGCTCCCGCCGTATGCACCACTTTTACTTTAGAAGGAAGTAAAGAGTATATATACTCGACTTGCGAGTCTCCTAATAGTAAACCAAGTGGCGTCTTTTTTCCCGAAAGACTTTCTTGGTTTACTATATAATTCTTATGGTAGGCATACAACCGTTTAGGACCATTAGTAATAACTACGGTTTCCGGACCAAGCTGATGCAACTGCTTCAATAACTGCTCCATCGAACTGCTGTTGTTCTTAAGCAAGGCCTGTGCCTCTTCTAAATTTAAAACTAGAATTGAAGCGGCATTCAAAACAAACTTAAGTTCAGTTTCTCCTTTTTGTGCTAAGTACAGTGAAGGGTTAAACAAAAGTGGTATTTTATGCTTAGAAGCATACTTAGCGATACTTTCTCCGGTTTTGAACGAAGTTCCCATCAATGTAGCTAAGTAAATCCAAGTTGTATTCAGTTGCGAGAGCTTGAAATCATGCTCAGTTAAGTCTTCAGAAGCGCCTTTATGTACATAAATAACCCTATCTCTATCTTTAACATAATCCATAATGGCGGCTACATCAGTGTGTTTATGGCTGTGATGCAGGCAAATATTATCAATTTTGTGTGAGCTTAATTCTTGAGCGATGAATTCGCCATCATGATCGTTTCCTAACTTAGTAAGTACTTTAACTTTCAATCCAAACTGAGCTAAAGCAAAGGCAGAATTAGTCGCCCCGCCTCCAGAATGCTTTTCTATGGCTGAAACGATAACTTTATCTCCCATTTTTATTTTAGCTAAGGGTGTTTCTATTTTTAGAAATGAGTCTACGGTTGCTGAACCGATACACAGCACATCATATTTGCATAGTATCATAAAGTAAAAACCTCTGCTTTTTGTAGGAGCGAGCTCGTCGCAAGGGGTTGCTCCCTACGGGAATGCAGAGCAATCGATATTCTCATCGAAGGTTTTGAAGATGCTATGCCTCTGCGTGAATTATATTTGAAAAACACTTTGCTATCACCTCTTATCGAACAAATACACTTATATTTAAATTAGTTGCGGTGGAAATTTTATAGACGATAAAAATATTTTTTATTTTTTTTTGAAAAAGTTTTCACGTCGTAGAAACAAGAAAATCGAAAGTAATTTAAATAAAAGAAAAATACTTCCATCAAGAAAGAGGTGTGATACATTAATATATGGCAGGTTTGGATACAGAAGTAAACAATTGTGACAAAGTTAACGAAGAAAACAAATTAGCATCTTCTATTGAGAAAGTTAAAGTAGAAGTTAATTCTGATCATAAAGTTCAAGAAGAGGGTGAAGTTCAATATTTGGAAGATTATGTTGCAGAGGAAAGCAAAGAAGTTCCCTATGAAAGCTTAGCGGTACAATCGCCTAGCATGTTAGAAACAACTTTGGCTTATGCTGCTCCAGAGCCGGTAGAAACCAGTACTTCTTCAATTTATCTTCAACCATCAGTAGAAGTGGTTGATCCTTACTTTAATTTAGCCTATTCTTCCAGTAGTGAAGAGGAAAATAACTTAGCTGAAGAAACTCCTAAGAGAGATTATGCTGATCATATAGTAGATGATGCTTTAAGCGAGGAGTTGTACTTGGAAACAGATCCTGTAAATACACCTCTTGAAGAAGGCGATGACGTAACTAGAAGAGCCAGTAACTTCTTATATAGCATGAGGCAGGCATTGATGACAGCAGAAGCTCGATTCTATTGGCAGGCAGTGCATACTTATTAAGAATTGTCGTATTTGTTTAGCATCATAAGGTCAAAATTCATTCGATTGATTCATAGAGAGTCGCAGAGGGGTGGCTCCTACGGAGATGCGACTCTGCGATGAGCACGTCTGGAATTTTGAAGATGCTAAACAAATACGAATTGTCGTTTTATTCACAGTTCAACACCATTCTTAATACTACCTTTTCAAAGCATTCAATATCGCTTTCCCAAACAACTCTGCTGCTTCCGGACCATTAGCGGTAATTAACTTCGCTTCTTGAGTTACGGCTGCTCCGGTGAATTTAGCTCCGTTATCTCTTAGAATTTTATCCTGACGACCATCTTCATTCCAAACCGTAGCTTTTCTCCCGTTCAGAACTCCGGCATAAGCGAGAATGGTAGGTGCAATGCAGATAGCTGCTAACCATTTGTGATGTTCTACTGCTTCCCGAGCAATTTTATGCGCTTCCGCATCTTGCTGATAACCTACTGCTCCCGGACCTCCGATAAAGATAATCGCATCATAATTTTCTACCATAACATCAGCTAGGGCAATAGTATCTTTCACAATCCCGCCCATTTTTCCCACACAAGCTCCACCATTTTTAGAAGCTACTACGATTTCTATTCCGGCTTGCTCTAGAATCTTCCTAGGGATACCATATTCAAAATCTTGGTAGCCGCGGGGGGCAATTATCAGCAACGCTTTCATCGTGAGTTACTCGATTGGAAGAATATCGGTTGAATGTCGCTCTTGATTTTTTGTACTAATTTACTGAAAGTAGCTTGGTCAATACCTTTGCGATTGAGCGAGTTGGTAGTCAATTCTCTTCTCATCTTATCTTCTACGGTTCGATACATGGTTTCAGTTAGTTGAGGATAGTTGATATATCCTCCTTTCTGAATTTCTAGTTCAATTACGGCTCTTTTTTCTCGAGCATGTTCCATAAATGCTTTGATAAACTCTTCCTGGTAGTTGGCAGTAGAAATAAAGTTTTGTTCTCTTTTATCCATGGACACAACTTTCTGTGAAGTTCTAGCATACGAACGCAGTAAAGCTGATTCTAGTTCCCGTAGCAGACTTTGGGTTATCATAACTAAGGGTAAGATGGAGAGATATTTAAGGTTTGTGGAGGTGTAGTGCAGAGGTTATAGTTTACTGAAGAAAAAGCTTACAAGTTTCAATCAATATCGTTTTTTTTCTTCAAATGCCGTTCAGCGTCTTTAATGTCAGACATAAAATCAGCTGGTCGGTCTTTCCAATTCTTTTTAACTAATTTCAGCAGCTTGGATTTGATTGGTACGGAAATATTACTTTCATTTTCTATGATGCAAATTTTTTCAAAGGTCCAAAAGAACCATTTATCTTTATCTTGAGACTGTTCGACAATTTCATTGAAAACAGCCTTCCAGTTTAAACCGGTTTGAATTAAAAGCTCGCAATCTTTTATATCTCCCGGTCGTGGAGTCATTGATTTGAAGAGAAAGATGTCCTCATTCGAAGCCAAGGCAACGGTCAACTGTCTTATTTTGTAGTAAACTGTAGCACGTTCTACCATGGCGGGGGTGAAGGTAAGCATTTTTCCTACTTTTTGTAAGAATAAGTCAATGCGCGAATCACCTTTCACGTATACTGCGAGTGCTGTTAAGTAGAATTCGTCCTCAAAGTCAGTTTCCAAATTGTAGCCTGCCGACTTTATCGCACTGTTAATAACATTGAAGTCTGCTTTTGAAGGCATTACTATATCAATATCTTTGGTTGCTGCTTTATGGTCCTTAAATGACATAGCGCAACCTCCTATCAAGTAGATGGTTATGGGTTTGTGGAGGCACTTGCTGATTTTATCCAGCCAATCTTCAAGTTCTTTTTTTTCAAACATTTTTCACTCCATACATATGTGCAATGCGCTTAAAGTCTTTTCGGTCAAAAGGTGGCAGCAAATCCAGCTTGAGCAAGTCCAGCCCTGATGCAAATTTTTTCATGAAGCTTTGAAACATAGTATATTTTCCATACTTCATTGCTACGGGCAATACTTTATAGTACTTCAGCCGGTTCTTTACATAAAAAGTTGCTGCCAGATGCAAAGTTCTGGGGTCATCTATCTCAAATAAAGAATGGACAAATATCTCTTCTTTGCTGAGCCTTTTTTGAGGGGTATAACATAAAGCCGAAATTACCCTCACCAGTACACCATAATCTTGGTACCTCGCCAACCCGGAAATTTCTCCTTGGACTTTACCTTCCCGGTCAACCTCAAAAATCATCTCCCCCTGATATCTCCAATGTATGTGACCATTTACTATGTCGTAATTTTTATAATCCAGAATAAACTGCCTTAGCACCGACCACATTTTTTGGTTTAGGGCATATAAACCGTGTTGTTTTTGTATCAAGCCTCTATGGAGAAAGCTGTGAATATATCGATTGACAGTATGCTTGGATATTCGGGATAATCGAAGTGCTTCACGCAGGCTTATCCAATCCTCGCTTAGGGCTGCCAAAAATAATAATTTACTTCCAGCGAGGATATTTTCAAATTTGATAGACTGGTATTTGATTATGAGTTCTTTTAGCCTGAGCGAATAATTAGTTCCTGAAATTTCTATAACAAATCTGCTGGCTTGTTGGTGGTATTCCTGCTTTCGTACTATAAATCCATTTTTTACCAGCTCCGATATTATCTCTGACGACCTATTCGTTGATTTATGGAGCTTTACGGCCAATGTATCAATGGTGTTTGCCCCATGTATAATTTCTTTATAGGCAGTCAGCATCGTCTTAGTGAGGTACATACTTGCATTAAAATCGAGATAGTATTTAAACATATCGGGAATATTACTGATTTTTGTGGTTTCGGTCTTGTTTCAAAAACGGTCAGAAAGTGACGGTGTTTGTAACTGCTTAACTTCAACCCCAGTTAAACCTATCGGATAGTGTTTAATCTTCGGCATATTTAAATAGTAGTGTTCTTTCTCCTCACATGAGGTGATAGGAATGATTCAATGTATATTTTGCAAGTCTTCAGAG
>JAGVMW010000117.1 GCA_020053615.1 archaeon
CGTCTTCTCGCTTCTCGATGATTTCATCGAATGCTGACGTTCTCCGTAGGAGGCAACCCTCTTGTCAGCTGGATGTTAAAATCTAAGAAGCTCGACCTACACTCGACTGTGGTCTCTTTATATTGCTGATGCAATATGATGACGGTAACGCTTCACTTTACTGAAGTATTACTTTTTACCGAAACATTTAAATATTTAACAAATTTTAACAATGTTTAATGAAATTAATAATGGATTCGTGTAGCACCATATTACTGGCGAAGGCTACTTTATTAGAGACTTGTTCGTCGATGTATAATTTATCTCTGACTAATGAGGTTTATGCAGAAGTCTTGGCAGGTAAAAGTAAACTGTTTCCTGACGCTTTATTGGTGGAGAAGTTAAAAAACGAGCAGAAAATAAAAATAGAAATTGCAGATTCAAAACTAACCAAAAAGTTTGAGCAGGATTTCAAAATGGGTGCTGGAGAAGCATCGATTGTCTCTGCGGGAGTAAATGACCGCAGCAAAATCGTTGTTACAGACAATCGACAAGGAAGAATAGCTGCAAAAATAAATAATCTTCAGTTGGCGGGCAGCTTAGACCTTATCGTTGCATTATACCAACAGCAAAAAGTTAGCAAAGAAAAAGCAATGGCTGCACTAAAAACACTTCAAGAAGAAGGGTGGTTTGAGCCATTACTAATTGAAATAGCACGGGAGGAGATAAAATGAGCGAAGCACAATTTTTAGGGGCACGTTTAGATGAAAATACAATAAAAATGGTTGAAGATACCGCCGAAGAAGAAGATGTTGATAAAACTAAAGCTCTCAAAGAATTAATAGTGATAGGAAGAAAACAATTCTTAATTACCAAAAACCTAGAAAGTTATCGCAATGGTAAATGTTCCTTGGACAAAGCCGCAAAGACAGTTGGAATTACTGTACATGAAATGATGCTGGAAGCAGCTAAATCAGGAATACATTCTACTGAAACTCTAGATGAATATAGGCAGGGAGTTAAGCTACTGATGAGGCTGACTAATTAAAAAAAAGTGCATTTCCGGAAAGCGTCCCGAAAGTAATTTAAACTAACCCATTAACTTATCTTTAAAAATGCTTCAATCTGTATTATATGCTCTTGCTAGCGTAATATTAGTATCATTAGTCTCACTTATTGGGGCAGTATCGCTTTTTTTCAACGGTGGAAAGCTTGACCGCATCTTAACTTTGTTAGTCAGCCTATCCGCTGGTTCGCTGTTAGGAGGAGCATTCTTTCATTTGATTCCGGAAATAGTGGAAAAACAGGGGGGATTTCCAATATCAATTCCTTTATCGATAATTGGCGGAATACTTTTGTTTTTTGCAGTAGAAAAATTCATCCATTGGAGACATTGCCATTATTCAATTACTGACCATCATCAGCATCATCTGGCGTTAATGAATCTGGTTGGAGATGGAGTGCATAACTTTATTGATGGAATGATTATTGCGGTAAGTTATCTCGCCAGCGTTCCGGCGGGAATTGCGGCTACGATTGCAGTAGTATTGCACGAAATTCCTCAGGAAATCGGTGACTTTGGGGTATTATTATATTCCGGATGGTCTAAAGGAAAAGCATTAATGTTTAATTTTTTCTCTGCTTTAATTGCAGTGGTGGGAGCAGTAGTTGGATTGATGTTAGGAGCAAGTTCAGATTCATTTGTAGCTATAATTCTGCCTTTTGCTGCCGGCGGATTTATTTACATTGCTGGAACTGATTTAATTCCAGAGCTGCACAAAGAATGCCATTCTAAAGAAACGTTCTGGAGAATATCTTTAATACACTTTCTGGCGATGGTAGTGGGGATTGGGTTGATGTTAGCATTGACGCTGGTGGAGTAGAATTAAAATTACACTTCTAATAAAACTTAAAGTCACAACGTCAAATAATTCGCTGCCCACAGCATCCCTCTATCCGCAGTATAAAACGGCGTCTGGAACAGCTTCACTTCCATTTCCTCGCCTTCTCCCTGCACCGTAAGAACTTCAGGATAGCACATCAATTTCTCTATCATCTCGGTATACTTCTTCTGATAAATCTCGCCCTGCCATTTATTGGCTGATTTAACCAGCTTAATGAATAACGGACCCATGTGTGTCCACACCGTATTAGATTCGTAATCTCGCATAAACACTTCTTGCATGATAAAGTTTACTTTGCTTCTTCCAGCAGTATATTTTAATGGAAGAGGGACATCTAATCCCGCTGCTTGAATCGCTTCCAACGCTGAATGCAGCTTATCCGCATCATTAACAATTCCCAATGCAAACGGAAATAAATTCGCATCTCCCGCTACATAATTCTGTTTGGTTGAATCATCATAAAAATACCCCTGCTCATAATTCCAGAAATGTTTCAGTAATAATTCTTCATAATCATAATCTTTAAACGGATTGAGTAGCCCGTTCATCTTTACCAAATCTTTGGTCAGCATTGCTAACACACAATTATCGTAGCATGAACTTTTACGTACCGCAAAGTCTTTCATGGAAGAAACGTGCAAATCAGACTTAACTAACCCGGTTTTTAGTGAAACTGCAGTGTCAAACAGCTTCTGAATCTGCTGGTTGAGGAACTCTTTATAATTGCCATAATAAAATTTAGAAACTTTGATACTGTGAATTAACCACGGAATAGAATCTACGGCAAACGTAGGGAAATCGTATGGTTTTCCAGCGGGCGTAATTGTAGTGGTTATTTTTCCGGCATCTTGGAATCGATTAAGCGCATACTTTAACGTCTGCCGCACTTCTTGTTCGTAGCCTAGTTTCATCAGCGATTGAGTACACCATCCAAAGTCACGACACCAGAACTGGGGAAAATTAGTGGTAGAAACCTGAAAGAACTTTCCATTCCAGCATTCTTTGACGATTTGCTTGCATATCTGCGGAGCATCTCCTACATACTCTTTAAGCTTAAATTTAGACTTAACTCCGGTAAAAAAGATTCTGCTTCCTTCAGTAAGATATTCAGTGATGCCTGCCATGGTTAATATAAAGTGATTGTATGTGGGGTACAGTCCGTTTTGTGAGTGATAGCACCATATCCACCTGAAAACAAGGACGGCTTTGCCGTCCTGTTTTCATTTAATGAGATGCAACTATCGCATC
>JAGVMW010000165.1 GCA_020053615.1 archaeon
ATAGTTGCATCTCATTAAATGAAAACAGGACGGCAAAGCCGTCCTTGTTTTCAGGTGGATATGGTGCTATCACTCACAAAACGGACTGTGCCCTTTGAGGGAGAATTATTGCCGATTATTCCAATTGTTTTGAGAGGAAAGGCTGAAACAGTGGAATTGAAAGCATACATTGATACTGGAGCAAGCTACTGCTTATTTCATGCAGATATAGCTGAAATCATCGGGTTGAACTTAGAAGAAGGAAATCCCACCGAAATGGTGCTTGGTGATGGAAATGTAATCATTGTATATTTACACCAAGTGCTCGTATCAATTGGAGGAATTGAGTTTACTACTTTCGTTGGATTTTCCAAAGGATTAGGAATTAGATTCAATATTATTGGAAGAAAGGGAATATTTGATAAATTTATAGTGTCGTTTAACGAAAGAGGGAAAGAAATAGAGTTTAAACCAGTATAATTATTCTATAACCACAAACTCATTGAGCTGCGATTCTGCTTCATCTTTAACTGCAGCTACTCCCACATACATTCCTGAAGCTAACTGGGAATCGCTTAAAATATAATTTACTGTATTTCCACACAAATAAACTTCTAATGGCAACTTATCTGCCGGACAGTTTTCATCAGCAGGATTAATTAAAGCCGTTTTTTGATACAAATTAAATGTAGGAATCCCATAAAAAATGTTTTCAGCAGTATCTGGCACTTTCTGCGACGCAATGCTCCAATCAGTGTAATGAATCACATAAGAATCAGCCAGCTCATTTTTAGAGAAAGTAATTAAGAGACCGCCTGCTACTACTTCTATATCTACATCCAAAGGCGGAGAAACTTTCTCAGAAGCAAAGTCCAACGCAAATTTAGTCTCCTGAGTTTTAATCTTAGTACAAAACAACACTCTTCTATCTGCACTAGAATAACTTTCCGAACTGCAGGAACTAAATTTCCACACTTTATTTTTATGCTGCTCCAAGCAGGATTTAAGATTCTGCTCATTCTGACATTTTGCTACCAGCTTCTTAGCTTGAACTTCCAGTAATTTATAATCCTCAAAACCAAAATCCGCTTTAACTTTAAAACTGGGATTATATTCATATTTCATATAAAACGGCTTGATAGTAAAAGTATCATAGTAAGTAAACAATCCGGCTGAGGTTCTATCCGTAGGAATCAAATCCAACGAAGAGCCAATTACATTTTTCTCCTTGCTAATCCCAATCACTTCATTAATTCCAACTTTTATCTCCGAATACATAACTTCTTTCTCTCCCAGCAATGCTTTAAACGCCTTCACAAACTTCTTTTCAGCATCTAATTGACAGAAGCTGCTCTTTTTGTTCCATACTGCAACATTCTCATACATTCCGCAGCCTAAATCAGAAGAGAATAATGTAATGGGCAAGTTTTGAGCTGCTTTATCGACATTCTGCTTCATCTCTTGGTCTAAAAACAACAAATTTTTCTCCGATGCTTGAAATGCCCGTAGATAGCTTAACTGCCATGCTCCTTTGTACTCTGCCACTTCTAAATCAGAGCTGAAAATATAAATTACTGCCATGGCTGCCAAAACGATAAACACAATCCAATGAAATATGGCTGCTTTTTTATTCATGCTATGACCTCATGGCGCTGTCTGGCAGCAACTGAGCATTATCTTTACCGGAATAAATGTCTTTAATTTTAGAATTAAACGCTTCAGTTTCAATAGTTTTATTGCGCTCTAAATCAATTCTATTCTGTATCAAATAATCATCCACTTTTCCGTTCCTATCTGCCAACACTAAGCTTTGGTCGTTCTTCTTCTCTACTGCCCCAAAGATGCTCACTTGGAAATAAAACATGATAAACATCATTACAATAACTAAAAATAAGAAGTCGAATAGGTCGTCCATCATGGCCTTTTTGTTTTTTAACATCATATTCACCTAAATTTATTTCTAAATTTTCACCTGTACAAATATATACATCTCATCTTCTGTGAGAGTTTGATTATTCTTTACTGCTACTTTCCGGAATAAAGTAAAACTATCTTTATTGAAGTAATTGTTGGAATGCACTTCTGCTCCGTTTTTCGTGAGTTTTAAGCGGAAGTTATAATCTTCATATCCTTTTTCGGAATCAGTATGATAACAGCTTAAATTCATCTGCTCATTGGTAAACTTAGAAAGGTCAATTACTCCAGGATAAACTCTGCCAGTTTCAGAATCTTGATATGCAAAGCATTCCGGAATATTCGCAAAACGCTGTGAGATAAACTCTGCTCGCAGCTTTTCTGGAACGGAAGTCAATTTATTCAGGTAACCGCTAATTCCTAACACAAAAGCAAATACCACGATAGTAATAACTACTCCTGCTAACGTCCAAAAGATACTTTTCCGAGTAAAATCAAACATGCCTTCAGTCATTTACTTCATTCACCTGCTTCTTATTCATCTGCATTACACTCTCTTAGTATTATTCGGGTTGATTTCTTTTCCAAACATGCGCTTTCTTTCTGTTCTAATACGCCTAATGCTTCGTAACCTACGGGAAGATTAAATCCTCTGGTTATTTTCTCTACACTCAAATCATTGGGCTGAGTTACGGTAACGCTACTTTGAGATAGAATCAAATTAAATTTAGACACATTGTAAGGATAAGCCACCACTGCATCTCCGGGAGTGGCTACTAACGTATTCATCATCATTTGCAGATTATTAGCTAAGTTAATTTTAGTTACGGTTTCGGAATTAGCAATGGTCATCGCATATTTAGTTATCATCGCTCCTACTACTAACACGGCGATGATTTCAATAATCATTACCAGAATCGAAGAAGCTTTGCGGTTCATGTTTGTGGGGTTAGTTTTATACTTGCGCCTTCTTTAGTTAAAACGAAAAAAGTTCGGCGGTTGGCTTCGTAGTAAGCTCCGGTTCTCCAGCTGGAATCACCGGCTAAATTTCGTTCAACTATAAACCCGCTGGAACAAGTGTAAGAATTTACGTCGTTAGGCACACCAATTCCACAATTATCTAATTCTAGCTCGGATGAAATTTCTCTGCAGATGGCGCCGGCATCAGTGATGGTGATAGAAATATCATCAATTTTATACTCTGGCTTTCGGAACAGGCACAAACAAGATTTTCCCATGGCACACTTGCGGGGATTAATAAAGTGCATGGTATAATCAAATAATCCGATTCCTGCCGCATCCACTTTCACTTTAATCTCTTCTGAATTTGGCTCAAAATAAACTGCGGCGGTAGCTTGGTCTAAAATTAATACATCATTACGATTTTCGTCCTCTTTTCCATCTTCAGCCAGAGATTGTATTTCTGTTACAAAATTGCCAAAATTATCTTTAGCTTGGTCGCTCAGCCGGAAAAACTTAGACACGCCCATACATGCGGGAATGAAGATGATTAAAGCTAGTATGAGCGTAGTTAAAAACGAAACCATAATAGCTTTTTTGTTGAATTTCATGTCTTACAAGTACAATCTTTCCCAGCTACTTTTGTTAACAAAGGATTATCTTTGGGTGTATCTTTCTTAATAGAACTAGGACAACCATCAACCTCTGCATTCGCATCCTCAGGATCACATGAGCATTTATCCCACATATTAGCTACGTTATCATTATCACAATCACCTAAACTGTCTATCTTCTTTCCTACCTCTCCAAAAGCTTTATCTCCGCTGCTTCTGAACCAAACAAGTATAAGGATTACTACCAGCAATACTAAAATAGCAATCGCAATCACCCACCACATATTCCCATCGGCTTTTTTGGATTTAAGTAATTTCATGTTATGTCTCACTTTCATGTTTTATTTCACCTTTTTCTGCTACATCTCTTAATCTCCGACTATGTCTTCGGAGCCACACATTTGCTGTCCAACTTCAGAGAAGCCAACATAAATTGAGCTGACTTCACGCTCCCCATACATTGTAGACATAGCTTTCATGTAACCGCTGTTTATCGTATACGCACCAGCGCCCGCTATAAGCACTGAACCGGTAACTCCTGCTGCACCAACAACTTGGGTTGCTGCTACTCCAGCAGTTAATGCAGCACCTTCGCCAACCCCCGCAGCAGCTACAGATAATACTGCAACACAAGCAACATTAGTTAAGATGCAAACTGCTCCAACGCCTACAACTCCCACTACCACCACTCCTGCAGTAACTAGTCCTGCCCCAGTCCAAAATTCGCTTTCATCCACATTCTTATTCTTGGGCATCATAGAAATAGCATATGCCTCCATCGGAATTATTGCCGGCGCGGTAAATACCACTTTGCCCGGACCGCCTTGTTCCTGAATATATTGGAGATAAGTAGTATTCGTTGGACCATATTTTTCCGTATTCAAAAACTCAGTCATTTCGCCTCCTTTTATAACTGGGTCACCCTCAATCTTATCTTGATCAATCATAAGCATATAACAGTTAAAACATTTATTTTTAGTTTCACCAAAATCGTAAATTATGTCTACATCCGAACCATGCAAAATCTCTTCATATTTTCCTTGACCAAACATCCACCAGCACCGCGCCATTTTATCCGCAATTTGTCTTTTGAGCTCTTCACGGTTGCCTTTTATCTTCTTATCGATAGTTTTGCACATGGGCGGGATAATTTTAATTTCAGCATCAACTCCAGGAGCATCAACATTAATTACACTCTGCGCCCGCATAAGAATACTGTCATGGCATAAAATCTCTGCTTCTTTATCCTCAGCAGAAGACATAAACCGCATTACTACTCCTGCAATAAGCATAAATGAAGCGATAGTAATAATTAAAGCTACCAGAAAGCCGGCTTCCATTCCTTTTTTGAAAAAAAAAAGTGACATGTTATTATGAACAAAGATTTGTTCCTCTCTTTTTTAGCTCTTTAACCGAATCGCTTTCTATGCCATCGTCATCAGCATCTATTTCTTTATTGGTAGGAAAGAAACAAATTTCATTACCTTCCCCTTTAAACAGTAATCCATTATTATCAAGATTATTTCCCTCATCGTTAACCGGACCATCTTCTGGCCAGCCGAAGACTCTTATCGTATTGCCATTATAACTAGTCCATTCTTTCTGATAAAAGATGGTTAGACCTTGAACAGTGCTAGAATAAGGGCTGACTAATTGTGCTCCATCGATATAATGAGCATAAAAATTTTTTGCCTCATTACTTCTCCCAGCAACCACACATGGGCGGGTATTAGGAAAATTTAATATTTTATACAATTGACCGTTTTGATTAGATATAACTATTTTCATAGCTTGGGGATCATTATTGTAATAGATATTGATAACCGTAGACTTATCACTATTTCCAAGTTCCCTTTCAAACCCACCAAAGCTGCCAAAGCAATTTGTTTTGTTACTTGCAAGCATACTCTCAATAGCTGATTTTAATGCACTAACTTCCGCTACCTGCTCATTAGGAATAGCTACTCCAGAAGCATTCAATTCATTCATCCCCACACTAATATCAATCGCATTCTCTTTAATATCTTCAACTATATCTTTAACATTATCAAACATTCCCCCGTTAAAGAAATAAATGCTCGCTAGTATAATCATTACAATTATAGCAATCATAATAGTACCCATTTTATTCCAAGCCATATTCATAGTAAACCGCTCACCTTATCCAGCAGACTTCCGCCACTTTTGCTCAACCCATAATACCATCCAAGCACAAACAATAACAATATAATGGCTAATATCATCAGCACCAACATCCACATTTCCATCCCTTTTTTATTCATATCTTGAGTATTCCTCCGATTTTTCCGCGCACAAACACAAAAAAGAAAATTAAAGCCAACAACACAATTAATAAAATGGTAACCAGTGTTTCCGGACTGCTCCAATCCACGCCTTTTTTGTTAAGCATTCTTACTTCCCAAAGCAATAGCCGCCTTCTCCCTCAAATTCATCGATAGAATTACATGGGCTTTTCTTGGGAGAGCCAATGCAACAGATAGCAGAAGAGCTACTGCAAGTAAAAGCTGACGACTCTAAGGTTGATTTGGGACAGGTGCCTTCAGACATACACACTCCACTCTTGCCACCACATTCAGATAATCCCCCTTCCAACTTTCCGGTCTTAGTCGTAAATATCACCATCAGGATTATCAGCACCACTAAAGCTATCACCGCCCCAATAATAATCCACCACATATTGGCGTCTGCTTTTTTATTCATCTTAATCCGCCTCATTTAATTCCACTGACAGCTTCCACCACAATTAGCTTTCTCTGTAGTAGACTTACATGAACTAATGGCATCTTTAAAATTGGATTTTATTAATTCTTTAGATCCCTCAACTTCTGTTTTGCTTAAATCACTGGTAAATGAAGTCTCTGCACTAGCTGAAGGATGGCAATCACCATATGTTATCTTCATTTTAATCAATTCAGTTTGCGCTTCTTTACTTACTCCTTTCTCAAACACAGTTATTTTCCCCATAAAAATAGCCAGTAACACTACCAAAATAACTAATGCTAATACTGCTACGATAATTACACTTATGGACATCTCCATACCTTTCTTAGAACCCATTTTCCATGCACCTCTTTGATTTTGTTTAATGACTATTAACTAAATTGGTCTAAAAGAAAATAGCTATATAAAGGTTGCGATAGGTTTAAGCGGAAACCACGCTTTGGCCATTAGAAAGCAAAATGCATACTTTCAGCAAATGCACAATTCTGCCAATACCTGCCCCGCTTCGGTAGATAAAGGCTGCTGGGAACAATCTCGGTCTCCTTGAGTTTTGGGACAGCCCCCTTTGTTCTTGATATCAATTAAATCAATAAAATTAGTTTTCCCTCCGGGAATTAGCAACTTGGCTGAAAATTGATACTTCTTGCCCCATGTACCTAAAGTATCTCCTAATAAAGAAGTGACACTCCCTTTCAGAAATTTACAAGTATGTATTCCACCACAAGTATACGAAGAATATCCGCCAGGGTCGTCTTTAGTTTCATAATTCAACGCGCAATCCTCTAATAACTCTTCTCCAATTTGTGGCAGAGCCGCTGCGCCAAACTCTGACACACAATCTGTATTTATTACCGTAGTCTTAAACAATGCACCTAACGTGCTGGCAGCTAATCCCTGCGCCGTAAATACCTTCTTAGTTTTATCTTCTTTAAATGCAAATTGCGCCATGAACAGCATCCCTAATGTAATAAGAATTACAATTACTACAATCCCAATCATTTCCATCTGCGCTTTTTTGTTTGGGTTAAGGCTCATTTTAAAAAAATATATTAATCCTCAAGTGATGTAGCATATACTCCCACTTCAATATAACCAAAACTGTACGGGGTTCGCTCCATATCAGTTATCTCATCTTTTAATGCAATTACAAAATAACTTGCTTCATACTCAAATGTTTCGTTAGTTGGCCTCTTTTTATCATATAAAGTATATTCGTTGCCCGTGTTAGGATATAATTCTGCCACTTTTATCTTAGCATATCCAAACAGCTTAAAATAGTAATCCTTCAAATGAATATTAAACGTCTCATTAAGATGCCTCACTTTAATCATATCTACGCAGTAATCTTCTAACTCTGCATCTCCTCGAGTACAGGCCAATTCTGGAAGCGTAAAAACTTCTAAAGCGGTCTTAACTGCTCTATCTGCCACCATCTGCCTATGCTCTTCTTTAATCGCCTGCCCAGTGTACTTGTAATAAAAAATCAACCCAAATGCTACTAAGATGAAGAAGATGAACAGTACTCCGATAGTCTCAGTCATGTGCATTTGCGCTTTTTTGGAGGTAAGTACCATTTTAGTGTTGAATATTCAATACAAAGGAATACAATCTCCCCCTTCGGTGAGGTTAATATTGGCTTTTTTCAGCTTGTCAGCGGAATCCATTACTTCAAAACATTTTTCCGGCAAGGAAGTACAGGCCAACGTTTTTTGTTGATGTGTTTGCATACTCTTAGCCACCTCATCTAAATAACTTTGACATGAACTAGTGACTTGCAATTCAGGATGAGCTTGATAATATTCCACATAATGTGCAATTATTTCTCCTAGCTTTCCTCCAGGTTTACTAATGTCATTAGCAAGATTCCCGCCGCCATACACTTCATTAACTAATGCTAATCGCTTGAACGCTTTCTTCATGTTACATTCGTATACTTTGTCATTTCCAGCAAAAACCGCAGCATATTTAGCCGCATCGCGCTCTCCGCCCAAAGAAACGATTTGGATTGGGTTGGAATTCAGCTGCTTCCAATGGTCTCCTTCTTTCTGGAAGAAATTGGCTTGATTGGTTCCAGTAAAAGAAACTGCAGTTACTTTATTGTCTCCATAACCTTTTAACTTTTCCAGAAACGATGAAGGTAACTGAGCTTTATTTTGTATGCTTCCTTCTACATCTACGATTCTAATTTGAAATGTCTTTCCGGGAGTGATGTCTTCCAAACTAATAACCGCTTCGGCGCTGATGCTTTTCCGTTTATCAGTATTATCTTGGGTCGCATTTAAGAATTCTTCTACAAATTCATCCTGCCCTACAAAGAAATACTTAGTTCTATCGGTAGTAATAAACAAAAAATCCATTGCTTTGTAAGGAAGTTTGTACGGCAAGCTCCACAAAATCATCCGTGTTCCTTGCAGTTCTAACGGAGCAAAGAGGGCATGTACTTCGTCTTCTTTGGGATTAGAATAACCTTTCAATCCGTAAGTACTGACCTCGTTATCGCAATCAAAATAAAAGGTATAATCTGCTAATCCGCTTATATCCACAAAATCTTTGGTTTTTTCTGCCGCTCTCGCTCCGGCAAATATCTTATCCATGATGTTCATCGCCATCCTACTTAGGTTATCTTCGGAAGCCGCCTTTTGTTTAACTACAATTCCGGCGAAGAATAACAGGATTACCGCTCCGGCGATTAACACATACACCCAATTGAATGTAACTTCAATCTGGGCGCGTTTGGATGAAATCATGTTCAATTGGTCTTTCTATAAATTTGAGTGTGGTCGCCTTTTCCTTCCAGAACTAATGAAAATGAGCCTTTCTTGATATTTTCGCACAGGAACCCCTCTTCGGTGCCATCATCATTTTGGTCGATACTTATTCGATACACTTTAAGTTGAGTCAATCCTTCAGTTATGGGAGTTAGAAATACATTCTCATCAACGCTGTCATAGCCGTCTTGGGGATGGTTAGCAGGGTCAGTTTCAGATAATTTCTGAGCATCAATGGCTTGTTTCCACATTTCACACGCATAGACATTTTCTTTACACAGCTCATCAATTTCTTCCTGAGCCGCCGGGTATTCCATATTCACCAAGCAAACTTGTTCAAATTTTCCGGGAATACGATATTTCTCTGTCCGTACTGAGCCATATTCAGTATAAATCTTTTTAATAGAACTTTCTAAATCAGTTTTAAATTGGACTAACTGCACTTGCACTCCGCTTTGCAGAAAACTGTCAATCGCTTTATATCCAAAAATCATAATTAATGCAAACGAGATGGCGGCTACGATGTAAATAAATACTTGTCCTACACCTACGCCTTTTTTGTTGAGACTTATTTTTCCTCTTTTTTTCTTACTCATCATTTTCCACCTTCTTTTCTCTTCTTGCTCAAGTCTTTCAACTGGGCAAAAATATCTTTAGCTTCGGTAGTAGTAATCGCTGGAGCTTTGCCTTGTTTAGCAATTCCCTCTAATTTGGAAAAGATTCCTTTCTCACCAGCTTTCAATCCGGATTTTATCTCGTCTTTATGCTCAATATATTTCTGCGCGGCTTGCTGAATTTTTTCTACCGGAGAAGCTTTGCTAGACAGCACCGAGCCTACATGCGGAATCTCGGTAGACTTAGTAGTGAACTTGCCAAATATATCTTCTCGCGATCTTTGCTTAAGTCTATCATCCCGACCTTGTCTGAGCAAAGTTAGTTTAGAACGCAACGCATTGACTACTCCTTCACCTGCACTTGAAGCAACTCTTGTAGTAGATGGAGCTGCTCCAGAAACCGTCCTGATTGGAGCCGGAGCATACTTATAATAATAAATCAAATAGCCGCTTCCTCCGAAGGTTAATAGCAATCCGATGATAAGCAAAATCCACGCCACTAAATGACCCTCTTCAGTTGGAGGCAAAGTGCCCTCTTCTGGAAGAAGTTTAGTTACATTCGTACCTAATCCTAATTTACTGGGTTCTATTTTGGGCGCATCAGCGAAGCAAGGATTAGCTTCAGAGGTATACTCTTTGAAATTACTCACACCATCTTCATCATAATCCTCTAATGTATCAGCAATAGTATCCCCATCAGAATCTTTCTTAGTGTAATCAAATTCGCAATTTTCAGCGTCAAATTTCTTTTCCCAATCATCGGGTAAACCATCATTATCAGTATCTTTAATGGTTTTGTTCTGACCGGTGAATGTATCTCCGGAAGCGCAGCCGCTTTTATCTGCTATTTTTCCAGCAGGAGTAAGCAAGCACTGGTCACATTTATTTATTATTCCATCACCATCGTCATCGACAATTAGTACCGGCTTGGTTTCAGAAATATTCTGCCCTTTAGTGTCAGCTACGAAATAACACAACCAACTTTTTTTATCTACAGGAATAGCGGTTCCAGTATAACTAGAAGTGATATTACAAGCAGAGGTAGATGATTTACCATACTTGAATCCAGTGCATCCATTCTCATCTTCGCAATGTAATTCTACCAACGGTTGAGCAAGAGTACAATTATCATTCATTAACATCGTTACTTTAGGTGCAGTTATATCTGCAATACAAGCCGAATAATTTTTATAAGTGGCAGTAATGCCATCGCTTTCTTTAATTCCGCCCCAATTTCCAGCAGCGTCCTGTGCTTTTACTTTAACCACATATTTGTGACCTACAATAAATCCGGAAGTATTTACTCCGTTAGGCGCGGGTATTTCTAATGGTAAACTTGAGGGTAAGGTTCCATTTGCAACCTGAGTTAATCCAGTCTTGGGTATAGGTGAAGAAGTATTAATTTTAGGAAGAGTTGTCTTAGGTACGGGAAGCTTAGAAGCATTAAACAGTGATTTAGATGCATTAACGGGCGGAACAGGCACGATATAATTTTTATCTTCCCCTGCATCATACATTTCATAATAATATCCGGTTACATTAACATCGTCGGTATATACAAATACGCTTAGCTTATCATTGCCACAAGTGCGATTGCCGTCATTAATTTCTTTAATTACGGGGGGAGTTAAATCTATCGTAAATTCGATTGCTGCTTCGGCGATATGATCGCCCATGGCGCATCGAACTAAAAATTTATGCGCCCCTTCAGGAAGTTTATTCAACACCGAACCGTGTATTTTTCCTCCGGCACCGTCCATCTGAGTAAATGATTGATTAACATTTTCTCTGAACTCGCAGAAGCCGGTTTTACTCGTCTCCACTTTCAAAGTCGCTTCGGGAACGTTTACATATCCACTGGGAGCAAGGGAACTGGCAATAATATAACCTACTGCAGTATAATCCACTGAGAAATTTATATCATCAACATTAGATAAGTTTCCTGCTCCGTTTTGGCACTGCACAAATAAAGAATAATCTTTCTTGCCATTATCGCCCACATCAGAAATTCCAAACTCGGCCTGATGAGTTACATCTAACGTAAAGTTGTCTACACCGGGGAAAGGATATTCCATAGTATAATATTCAAAACTTCCTGTGCCCCCGGAATTATCGCTGAATTTACATAACGTCTTATCATCAGTTACTGTAAACAGGTAGGTGAAAATTTCTTCCAATACTTGGTCTGGTTTAGCATAAGCTTCAGTAATTTCCGGAGCAGTAGGATCATACTCCAAATTCATCTTTTTTTCCGGACCGATTTCATCTTCATTGTTCAGACATTTGACATAAACGGTTTTGGTTCCGCCATCTTCAGCATAAGAGGTTAATACACTTTCGGGGAAATTTTCAAATAAGTATTTTTGTTCACTGTTAAGTATTTTCTTTTTATGTTCGGGCAGACTCATATAATCAAATCCGGAAGCGAAGTCAAAGCCGCATTCTTTAGTCGGAACTTTAGTAAAGAATCCCCAGTTGAATACTTGCAGGTTGCTTATTCCCCACACTTCGCCCTGATAAAAATAAAGTTGCGGCTGTTCTAACGTAATTCCATAACCATCTACAACTATTTTTCCGCACATCGGAGAGAATACCGCACTATCTCCAGCATCAGTAGAATAATAACAAATCTGGCTGGTTTCATTTAACGCAATTGTTTCAGTGTATTCTTTATATTCAGGACTTCCAATTAATTCACATCCGGTGCCGAGACAATAAAAAGTCTTGCTGCACTCAAATCCATCAGCACTACATTCAAAATCAATATTGACTGAGCTGATAAAGTATTCTTCCCAGCCGTAATCAATTGGTTTTACTTCCCTCTTTCCTTCTTTCAGGATTATTTGAGTGCTAGGGGGAGTGAAATCTACCGTAAAGTCAAAGTAATCTTCCATCATTTCTCCGGTGAGAAGGTCGGTGCAGGCTATTTTATGTGTTCCTACATATTTTCCTTCCGTAAATCCAGCTACAGTATTGGTATAATGCTCTTTGCCTTCTTCATTTGGAATGAAATCAGTTATCTTTTCATTAGTATCAGCTGAGTACAATGCACAGATGGCCCCTACATCAGTGTGAATTTTAAACACGATATCGGTAGCAGCAATAACTCCTTTAAGCGCCGGTTCGATTACGTCAATATTTTGCTCTAAATCAAACAGATAGGCGGCATTCTTGGTGTGAAGATTATCATGATCATCTGTACAGGTTACATTTAAATCGTATTTGACTCCGGTTAATCCCTCAAACTTAATTTCTTTTAATTCAGTCTCTCGAGCAACGGTTTGAGTCTGCACGCTTCCTTCTGGAATTACTGGCAACAAATCAAATTTACATTCTAATGGTTCATCAATGCCCTCTAAAGTTATGGTTAAAACAGTAACATCCGCAGTGGTTTCTTGAGTGTCTTTAATTTCAAATTCGGGAATAACGTTGTCGATGAACACAAAAGTTTCCTGAAGGTCTTCCTGATTGAAATATTTATCTTGAGAATAGAATTTTAGTTTGTACGTATCGCCTTCAATACTCTGTCCGGCAACATATTTGGAATTGATTAAGTCTACGGTAAGATATTCTTCGGGCAATTTCCCGGCATAGTGGACTTCAACAAAGGCGGAATTTCCTTCGTTGTCCCTTACACAGCTATCTGGCGCGGTGGGGTCTCCTGAAGTCAAACAAAATCCTAATACGCCCATATCACTTTGCTGGTTGGCAAACTTATGAAATTTATCGTTGCCGAAGAAAGTAATATTGGGATGAGCTAAAGAGATAACGTTTACGCCGGCGGGTTCAACCATAGTTTTGGGTGGCGAATTGTCCATGCGGCAGGTATTAACGCTGCCAATGTCAGCAAATCCTCCGCAGTCATCAACTCGATCTACATTTCCGTCTTTAAAACACTTGCCTTGAGTTCCAGGATTGCCTTCCCAACTGCATCTCTTCCATGAGCATTTGTCATTCGAAGCAATTATATGTTCCGAAGGATCTTTGTAAATTCCCGCTTCTTCTCCTTCATCACTGCCTACACATTCTAACTTACTTCCATAACTATAACAATTGGTATCTTTAGTAGGAGCTTCGCCGCACGATTGGCAGTATTTTAATCCGGCTGAGGCAAAACAGTTGCCTAACCCGATACATACTTGAGCGGTACAGAAATAATTGTCAAACAAACTTGCTGAGGGGCTGCATAAAGAGCATTTATCATCTTTTTTGTAATCTTTCTCAACACAATAACCTGCTCCGGTTTCAGATGTAACTAATCCGGGAAGAATTAAGCTATAATCAATTATTGGTTCTTCGTTCTTCGCTGCATTAATCCATATGCAATCTTTACTTAGACAGCTGTTTACTCCGCACGCATCTTTACTTTGATAGTCAAAACAACTATTCACTTGGGTGCACGATTTGCATTGTTCCACTACAGTATTGGTGTATTCGTAATAACAATAATTAGCTGGCTTTGCTCCTTCAGCGACCACACCGCCATAACACATCTCTGAATTATAATATAATCCGAACGGATTTCCAAACAAACCGCATGAGCCGGTGTTTTTGCATTTAGCTGCGCCTTCAGCTACTCGGGCGCAATAATAATTTTCTCCGGTACCGTCCATCTCGCCGCAGTCTTTGTATCCAATTAACTTATTGCCATCGTCGCAGGTCCACACTTTTTTGCGCTCATCCGGAGTTTTACCAAAGCAGAATGTTTCCCAGCCAGTTAGTTCATGATAGCGATTAGCACATAGTTCGCTGCCTAAGGTGATGGTTTGTTCCACCAGATTTTTGGATAAGCCATAATCATAAATGGCCCAAATTTTATAGCTGTAAGTAGCTTCCCATTCTACTTCAGTGTCAGTATAAGCATTAGCCGTAGGCGGAAGAGGGATGGATTGGCATTCTTCAGCTTGGCATTTTTCTATTCCATATCCAATTACTTCCGGACAAGGCTTATTCCAGTTTAATTGCACTTCTTTCTTTCCAGGAACGGAAACAGCATAAAACGCTTCTACATCTTTTTGTTCATTAGCTCCGCCTTTGCTGCATTCGCCCAGATACTTAGTTAAAAGCAGATCCTGTGAAAATGATTCTCCTTTAGTCAACTCCACATCTAATTCTTTATTATAATCTTGATAGGTAGCGGAGAGTTTATGTTTCTCGGCACCTTCAGTAGCCTTTACTTCCACACTTATAGCAAATTTTCCGTCAGGATAAGCAGAAAAGCCTTTGAATATTCCATCGACGTAAAGCTTAGCTCCAGCGACAGCAATATCTCCAGCATCAGACTCGCCATTATCATTAGAATCTAAATAAGTAATCCCTGTTATGCCTTGCAAGACGCTTTTTTCTAAATTAAAATCTAACGTGGAGGGTTTATTTGCTTCTAAAGTAATTGTTTTGGTATTTGGTTTGTAACCGACAATACTGGCCGTAAAAATATATTCCCCTGGAAGAAGATTAGCCGCAGAAAATTTACCAGATACATTCGAAGTGGTTTTTCCTTCAGTTACACCTATCCAAGAGAGAGTTGCTCCGCTTAATGCTATTCCCTTGGCATCAGTTACCGTTCCGGAAACTGAAGCAGTACCTTCCGCTTTAACCAAAGTAAAATTGTATGATTTAGAGATATTGGAAACTAATGGAATGGTGGCTGAAGCAGGAAGAAATCCCTCTTTAGTTGCTTTCACCACATAAGTTTTAGGAGTTAATGCCAAAAATTTAACGCTTCCAGAAGAATCGGTAGTTTCTTCCTTAGCTTCTCCTTGGAGCGTGACTTTTACTTCAGAAACTCCGGCTCCAATACTGTCTTTAACGAAAATAGTTAAGTCGGAGGGAGTAATTTGAAGCTTGCAGATGATTTGAGCGCAGGTGTTTAAGTTCATGCCAATATCATTATTAAAAATTATTTTCTGCGAATCGGTAATTCCATTTAACGCGGCTTGCTTAGTACATTGATATTGGTTTAAGTTAAATTGGCAGAAATCTTTGGCTGCTTTGGCTGGAGTGAATTTGCAACAGCCGGGATTACACCATAAATCATACTCTTCAATGGGCACCTCAAGATCAGAGACTCCTGCTCCCGCTAATTGCTGGCACTTGCCCAAAGTATGGGTTTTACAGTCAACCTTGCAGGTTATTTCTTTGCATTCGGCTAACTCACTGCAATCAGAACCGGGAATGAAGTGTTGGTCAATCTTGCAATCAGGATATTTCGCACAGTCAGCTTTAGCTTCATCTTCTAAGATTCCGCCCGAAGCACAATATAAATCTTCGCTGGCTTTGGAGTAAGTATAACAGCCGTTTACCGCGGCGCTTACTGGACTAAATGCTAACGGAGCTAAAAGTATCAAAGATAAAGCTAAAACTACATAAAACATCCCTCTTTTTTTACTTGTCATCTGATACTCGGGATAAAAACTTGCTCGTTTATAAATGTTCCGAGCGGGTTTCAGGAGAAAGAGAGGGTTATTTTATGCCAATTAAATATTTGGTTAGCACCATTAGGTCGAAATTCTTTCTTATCTCTCTGCTATGGCGACAGGGGGACTTGCCCCATTCGGAGATGTCGCCACAACGAAGTCACTTATAGAATTTCGAAGGTGCTAACCAAATATCGTACGGTTATTTTCCTTTAGCTACCTTTTTTAACTCTTCCATAGCTTCATTGCGCTTAGAAATAGGCTTAACATAAACCGACGAATCCTTTAGAGAGTTTGGTGATGATTTAACATTGAGCTCATTTAAACGCTCCAACGCTTTCTTTTCTTCTTTTGGTTTAGAAACTGGATGTTCGTGGCGCTTACTTTTGTGGGCTAACTTTTTTAACTTAGAGAAAACGGTTTCTGGTTTTGGTTCTGCCATCAAACCAGCTTCTCTAAGAAATTCTTCCCGATGTTTAGTCTTTACTTTATGTTGATATTTATCCGTAAGCGGCTTTAATCTTTCTTTGATTAAATATTTCCATAGCGTCTTGGAGAAATTGTCGTCATCTTCAGTTTTTTGGGAGGGCATAATGTTTTCTAACTCTTCTTCTGATTTCGGAGAAAATTTACTTATATTGAAAGAGATGAGCTTACGATAATAAAATATTACGCCGCCTACGATGACCACTAACAAGAATACTAAAAACCAGCCCAACCCAGAAGAGCCGGTTTCAGTTTTACCAGTTCCATTCGTAAGATTGGTTTTGGAAATATTTTTTGTACTTGGTTCCATTGGGATGTTTTCCTTGTTGGGTAAAACGGTTGTGTCTGCACATGAATTAGCACATTCTTCTTCTGTAGCAATTCCAAAATTAAATTGAACTGCGTTTTTATTCTTGGCTTCTATCTCACACAGCCATTTGCTGGGTTTGTAATCACAAAATTTTTCTTCAGAATAAGAAAACTTGCAGCATCCGGAAGAGCACCATTCTGCTTGAGCTTCTTCGGGGATTACTCCTGCGGTACATTCTTCAACGAAAGTTTCGCTGCAGGAGCTTTTACACAGAACTTTCTGGCAGGAAGGAAAAGTAGAAACGTCGTCGCAAGTTCCGGAAGCGAAAGCGCTTTCCATGCTGCAATCGTCATACAACGAGCATTCATCTTGAGCTTCTTCGATAGGGGTGGTCTTACAGTACAAAGGACTATCACCATAGGTGAAGCAGCCGTCTTCGGCTAAAGCAATTGGAATTAGAAATATTACTGCGAAAAATACAGATATAAATATTGTTGAGTGTTTCATTTAATCACCAATACAGCCGGTATGTTTGCATGTCCCAAAAGTTCCGTCAAAATCGCCATCACAACTCTGGTCTTCATTCGTATCGGTGCATTTACCGCAAGTATAACCTAAATCAACATCGGTTATCCAATTGTTGTTTTTTGCAAGGACGTTCATGTTAGTTATACCTGGACTAATAACCTTTGAGAGAGATTTAATTATCATTTCAGGTGATTTACATAATTCATTACATCCCATTTTTCCATGACACCAACTGTCTGTTTTCCCATCGTTATTTGAATCCACATAACCCCACGCTAGTTGCCCTTGGCACTTAGTCTCGATTTTTTTACAATTGGGGTACTCAGCGAGATTATTATGTCCACATCTCAATTCACCATCCCACAATTTCCACACTTTGTTTCCTTCGCAAGTATTGCCCCTTTTTCCATCGCATAAACGAGTTTCACTTTCCAAGACGTAACCACCATAATTCTGGTCCACCGCTTTGTATTCTGTAATTCCCCCATAACATCCCGGCAGCGGGTTTACAAAGCAAGGCAGATCTGTTTCATCGGCTAATCTCCATAACCCTGGCTTATCAGGTTGTCCAACACAGCAAGAATGGGTAGCTTTCAAAGGGTTAGG
Source organism: archaeon (assembly GCA_020053615.1). Taxonomy (GTDB): domain Archaea; phylum Nanobdellota; class Nanobdellia; order Woesearchaeales; family GW2011-AR9; genus JACRPH01. The sequence continues at coordinate 17,938 of JAGVMW010000165.1, forward strand.
CGTCCCGGGGGTAGATGGGGTCTCGTTTATATCGCTAAAGTTAGTACTTCCATCAGCATTTAAACCAAATTTATATTTGTGATAATTCCCGGTCGGATTATATGCAAACGGCCGTTCTGGATTCTTATGGGGAATACAAGGAACAACATACACTGAAATCTCTATCGACTTAGAAGCGTTCATGTTGCTGCAATAGTCCATGGAATAATATAAGTTAAGTGCTCCGTTTGTTTTGGCTGAACCAAAAGTATCGTCAGGGAAAAGACCTACAATTTCATTTGCAGTACCATAAGAAGCTGCTTTACACTTTTTACCGGTTTGGAGCGGGAAGCTGTAACAACCATCAGAGCTGATGGGAATTTCTACCAACGGAATTTCATATCCCCAATTTACACTTCCATCGTCGCTGGAATAATTCAAAGTTATCTGCGGGGGAGGAGGATTTGGAACTAACGAATCTTTCGGAAGAGTTATGTTAATGAAAACGGGATCCTCGGGAGATACAATTGCTGTTCCGCCAACCATTCCTTCAATATCGGCATACGGAGATGATACGGTTACATTTACCGTAAGCGGCCTATCCACCAGCACTCTTACCGTCTGCCAATCGCTTAAATTGTGCTCGTCGGTAGAATTAGCAGTTAAGTTGTAAATAAAAGATCCAATAAATTTGTCTTTTGGGATGTATAGTGTTTGGTTGGAGATTGGAATTAGAAGAATGTTGGGCGATGGTGAAATTGGGACACCTGAGCCAGAACCAAAAGTTGGGCCCACTGATACGGTAAGCCAATTACTTGGCACCATAAAACTATAATTAATCTTATCTTCATCAGCGTCTATGGCATTCAAAGTGATGTTTATTTCTCCGTTAGAATCATTCTCCCCTGCGATTACCAAATAATCGTACCCATATTTAGGACAGCCGTTCCTTTCTACATAATCCAATGCCGGAGGCCGATTCTGCCGAGCAATAGTGAACGAATAATTAATAGGTTTGTTTATAATGGTAAATAAAGCAGGAGTAAATTTAAAGAAATTGTCTCCATTGGATGTTTCTTTTTTTTCCATCTTAATGGATAGTGAATTATAATTGGCAGAGAAGCTTTCTAAATTAGATTGGGTATAATTAAAATCAAGCATTTTCCAATCCCGAAAGAGTGGATCGCCTACTGCTGCATCTAGTAAATCGTTAAACCTCGACGGATAAAAGAAATCAAATTGAGTAAGTTGGGAAATTTCTTCTTTGCCAATTTTAAGCTTTAAAGGGAAATAAACTTTAACGTTAATGCCTTCTTGGATAATATCAACAGTTAACTCTAATTTCTTGGTAACTAATTCGGCATTCTGAGAGATATTAGATTTGGTAAAATTTTCCACACACCACAACGTGCGATTAATTAAGTATCGCTGTAGGTCTTCTTCTAAGGTGCTTTCTTTCAATTCCAAATTACCAAAACCAACTTTAATATCGGGGCGCTTATACTGGCAGAATTCAGTAGAGTTAGTATCATTATTACAAGGATAGGCATTCTGAAATGAAGGATATTCCTCTCGGCTGATTCCAAATAATACTCTCTCTTCGTCATAGCTTGCTCCAGTTTTTCCTTCCTCAAAATGCTTCACTCCTCCGGACTGGTCATCCCAAATCCTGCCTTGTTTTCCCAGCAAAATTAAACCGTATTCTAATTCGTCTTCCAAACAATCCTGAACATAAATACGCATGGCTTCCTTTTGAAACAAATTAGAAGTAAACTTAGTCTGTTCAGTTTTTAGTTGTTCCTGCTTGACGGAGCCGGTTAAGTACATTATAAAGATGAAGCCAAACAACAGCAATATCCCTAGAATTATGAATATAGTTATCTGTCCTGATTTACTGAACGACCTCTTTTTTGACATTAGTATTATTTTCCGAATTTTATAACAACCGACATTAATTTTTAGACATAACTAGCGGTTGTTATATACGAAGGACATAATGTTTTTGTATAATTATTTATGTCCTTCGGTTTACTGGCACAGTCCGTTTTGTGAGTGATAGCACCATATCCACCTGAAAACAAGGACGGCTTTGCCGTCCTGTTTTCATTTAATGAGATGCAACTATC
>JAGVMW010000042.1 GCA_020053615.1 archaeon
ATAGTTGCATCTCATTAAATGAAAACAGGACGGCAAAGCCGTCCTTGTTTTCAGGTGGATATGGTGCTATCACTCACAAAACGGACTGTGCCCTTTGAGAGTTGAGCTCTTGGATTGGTGGGTTTCGGTTGAAATCTTTTTTTATTCTTCTTTATCACATATTTGCTGGCTACCTATGAACTGCTGCCAAACATAAGGACAAATATTTGCATATTCTTGGATGATGTCATCAAAAGGTTCAATCGCATCTAACTCTTGTAAGTAATAATCAAAACTAAACTCTGGATTCCAGCCTAATTTGTTATAAGCACATGGAGTAGAAAAATGTTCCAATTCAATGCTATCATTAGCATATGAATGCAACAATTCATGAACAATCGTGTTGGCGGTAAAATAATTGGTATTTTGTGCATAAAAACTATCTTGCATATTTGAACACATTTGATATCCATTTTTCCAAATGCAAGAGGTTTCTTCGCCTTTGCATAATCCTTTATCGGAAATGATTTGTGTATAATCTTCATTATATCCGCAAGCTGCAAATTTATGTCCATAATCCACCAGAGTGGCAGGAATAACTGCCCCCCCATACTCTTCTAATGATGGTTTAAACTCATTACAATAAATGATCTCTTCGCTAAGATCATAAAAATTTAACATATATTCTAACTCATATTGGGATTGATATCCACCATAAATTGGTTCTTTTTCAAAAATAACAATATATTCTGGATAAATCTTATCCCCTTGCAAAAAATATTCCGTTAACCATTTCTTCCAATCTTTTTTTGAGAAAGAATAATATTTTACGCCTAAAATGTTAAACTTGGTTTGTGTTTTTGGAAAAAGCCAATAGCCTTCTGCTAATTGAAAAACAGCATCTACTTTATCCACGGTTAAATCCGGAAAATCATCAGAATTTACAATTACTAATGTGTCTACTGCATTGCTTAGCTTTCCCTTTTCAACACATTTCCCCCCTTCACACCCATACTCACCCATCTCCGCACAATTCTTCTGCACAAATTGGGCTTTATTATTCACACACTTGCCCTCAAATAGATAATTCTTCCCGTTAATCTCAAGACAATAATCTTCCTTTCCTTTCAGATAAAAGTTAGAGGTTACATTTCCGACAGTAAAATAATCCAGTCCATCAGAATCCTGGCAATAATCCTGCTGTGGAGAATAACTTAAAGCTTGAGCATGGCAGTCTTTGGAGCAGGTGCGATAAGAGGCATAATTCTTATTCGCTTGAGCTTCTTTTAACAGGATACCACAACCTTTCTCTTTGTAACACCCCCAATACATTTGCTTTTGCTCTGAACTTAAATCAGAATACGCTTTCCCAGCGATGCCTTCTGTCGGATAGGTTGAATTATACTGCTGAATTAAGAACAAGCCTAAAGCAACGACTAACAGCAAACCCAACAGCAAACCAAAGGTTTTGAGCAGTCTTTTTTTGTTTACGTGCTTAGATTTTGTGACTTTTCCGGCGCTTTTACTTGCTTTATGAGTTTTCATTTATTTCCCCACCATTTTTAATCTCTTTTTTATTTCTTCTTCCGAAGGTAAATAAGTCTTATATTCGGAAACAAAAATATCTTCATTCAGTTTTCCTAAAGCATAATGCACTTCTTCGTCATCTTTTTCTTTACAGATTATCAATCCGATGGGATCTCTTTCATCTTGAAGTTTATTCTCTCTAAAGTAAGTTAAATATTTATTAATTTGGCCTACAAATTCTGATTTGAATTTTTCGGTTTTTAATTCAACTAAAATCACACATTTTAACAAACGATGAAAGAAGACCAAATCTACTTTATGCCATTGGCCTGCAATCAATATCTTCTGTTGAGTGCCCATGAACGCAAAACCATGACCAAATTCCAAGAGGATTTTTTGGATATTGTCCACCAAAGCTTTTTCCAGCAGTTTTTCGCTATAATTATCTTCCAATTCCAAAAAATTCCAGTGATAAACATCTTTAAAAATATTTTCTGGAGAAGGCAATTGTGGTGGTAGTTTAACAATTAATTGCTTTTCCTTTTTGATGTTATGATATTCCCTCTCTTTTATTTTTTGTTCTAATTCTCTGGTGGACCAAACATTTAAGATTGACTGTGTTTCATAGAACTGGCGTTCTTCATTATTTTTAATCTGCATAAGCCACCGGTAATGGGTCCAGCTTAATTGTGCACGCAGTGTATGCACTATTGGATAAGTTCTATAAAAATCAATTATCTCAAACATTAATCTTCTTGAAAATCCTAAATCCCGAGCCAACATTTCTACTCTCTTTTGTCCATACTCTGCCCTCTCTTGGTGCTGAATCTCTTCTCGAACAATTATTTCTCCTATCTGCCAATAAGTTTGGACTTTGATATTATCAACTGCTTGGTAAGCTCTGCCCAACCCGTTCTGGAGGATAGACTTTATCTCTCCGAGCAGCTGGGGGTAGTTTGATAGTTCAATTTTTGTTTTTTTTACAACCATTTTATCTTCTTTCTTTCCGTCTCATCTCCCCTTACTCAGCCTTTCCTTCTCTTTCTCCAACTCTGCCAACGCTTTCTTCGCTTCCTCGGCATTAGGAGTCTTGCCATGCCAATGATAGCTATTCTCCATGAAAGAAACTCCTTTTCCCGGAATAGTTTTGGCAATGATGCATACCGGCTTGTTCTTTACTCTTTCAGCTTGCTTGAATATGCTCAACAATTGCTTGAAATTATGTCCATCAACTTCAAACACTTTCCATCCAAACGCTTCATACTTGGCTTTTAATGGCTCAAGAGGCCAGACATCATGAGTAAATCCGGATATCTGGATATTATTTCTATCAATTATATTTACTAAATTATCTAATTTATACTTACTCGCCCCCATTATTGCTTCCCAAGTAGAGCCTTCATCATGCTCACCATCGGAAGTTACACAAAAAATTTTATGCGTTTGCTTTTTCAATTTTCCAGCCAGAGCCATTCCTACTGCTACTCCTAATCCCTGACCTAAAGAAGCGGTGGATAATTCTAATCCTGGCAAATCTAATCGACTGGGATGCCCCTGTAATTTAGAGCCGAGTTTTCTTAACGTAGCTAGTTCGCTTATAGGAAAATAACCTGCTCGAGCCATTGTTGCATATCGCACCGGACACACATGACCGTTAGAAAGAATCAATCTATCTCGCTGTTCCAAATTGGGATTAGCCGGATTGTGATGCATAACGTTGAAATACAATGCGGTGAAAATATCTACTAATCCTAACGAGCCCGCAGGATGTCCAGAACCAGCCGTAAACAACATTCGAATGATATCCTGTCGAATAGTATTAGCGATTAATTGCAGGTCTTTAATGGAAGTTAGGGGAATCATGATGTTTTTATTAACTTAAGGTTTAACACTAAAGTAATCATATTTAATATTACATAAGTATAATTATAAATCCATTCTACGTTGGACATCCCTCGATAGACGCTAACAATAACCCAAGTGGCAGTCATCATAATTAGTATAAAATCTAACACTATCACTGCCAGTTTGGTCCCGTGCAACAACTTATATCACTCCCAACACCTTTAAAGCCATCATAACTATGGCTGCAGTTCCAATAACACTAAGCACTATTGCTAACCACATTATCCATCTATCGTCTTTCTCTTTAGCCATCTTTATCAACCTCCAACTGAGAAGAATAACTTAACTCTTAATAAACCTTTTTCCGGTAAGGGGGAAGAAAAGTACTTTGTGGGTGAATTAACGATAGTTAACTAATTTAAAATAGGCACCTTTTTATATTAAACAATCTTTCTTTGAATCAAAGAGGTAAAAAGGGATGTATTTTCCACAGAAGAGAGGACAGGTTACGGTTTTCATAATAATTGGGATAATCGTTCTACTAATAACCGGTTTATTACTTTTCTTGAAAAAAGAGCAAATTTTAGAAAAAAGTATTATTGATGAGAAATTAGTTAACCTGCCAAACGGCAAGGCAGTTAATTATTTTGTCCAGTCTTGTTTAGCCAAAGTCAGTGAACAAGGTGTGATTAAGCTTGGTCATCAAGGTGGCTATTATAACTCTCCTTTGGACGGCTTTGCGTATAAATTATTTCACATCTTCCGTACAGTAATATTATAAAAAATTCTGTGTATTTTGAACTGTTCACAAATGCTATTTACACTAAATAAA
>JAGVMW010000142.1 GCA_020053615.1 archaeon
GGCTTAAAGCTCTTGGAAGAGCAAATGATTACTCTGCTGCTATGAAATTGTTTACAATACTAGTACGAGGAACTATTGCCCGAACTTAGACCCAGCCTCCCCCTGAAGTTAAATTTATATATACGCAGTGTTTAATCGAGGATATGGCAATCCAAACCAAAATAGGGCAATCGGCAGCTGGCGCCGCAGTGCTTTTAGCTGTTATCGCAGGCATGTTGATAATGTTTATCGTTATGATTCCGCCCCAAGAGCGGGCAGAGCTATTAGGAGATAAAATGTCGTCTTCTACCAGCTCAGGAACTACTGCTTCAACTTCCACCAATAATCTACTTACCGTTTCTCCGGGAAATGTGGATTATCTAGCCACTAAAGAAGTTGAACATCCGCTTCCGGTGATTAATGTATTTACCGAAGTAGAAAGTCAAATATTGGCAGAGAAAAATTTAGTTTATGTCAAGCAAGGAGTATTCTCTGGAGAAAGCAGCACGTTCAAATTTAGCGTGGATGACTTAAACAATCTGGAAAAAGCATATTTATACTTCAAAGTTCAAAATTCTAAAGGAAGACTGGTAGTAAGTCTTAATGGAGAAAAAATATTTGACGGACTTCTCGAACCGGGAGCATCAATACCTTTAACTCTTCCTAAAAGCAGTATTAAAAATGAAAATGAAATTATCTTCAGTTCTTCTTCTCCTGGATTAAAATTCTGGGCCACCAATGAAGCATCTTTAGAAAACATTAAGATAGTAGCCGATGTTACTAATCTTGACAGTCAATCTTCATCTAATATATTCTTAGTTTCGGCAGTAGAAAAGAAGAATATGGAAAAAGCTACATTGAAATTCAAGCCGGAATGCCTTCCTAATCAAGTGGGAAAACTTAAAGTATTAATCAACGGAAACGAAGTGTATAATTCGGTTCCAGATTGCGAAATTTCAGTAGTTCCTTTGGAAATATCTCCGACGTTAATTAAAGAAGGAGATAACAGTTTAATCTTCCAAGCTGATAAAGGCAAATACTCGCTTTCATTTGTAACATTTGAATCCAAACTGAAAGCAATCGAATATCCTACCTTTTACTTTGACTTAACTCTAGAGCAATACGAAGAAGTAAAAGATAACGATGCCGATATAAAATTAAAGCTTGGTTTTGTCGATGATACCGAAAGTAAATTTGGCGAATATTTTGTAAACGGCGACATAAATTACTTTGACACTAAAGATTCCACTTATGAGAAAGACATCAGCGACTTAGTGGTTAAAGGAAAGAATTCGGTCAAGTTGAAACCAAAGAAGTCGTTAGAAATCAGAGAATTAAGAGTTGATTTAGTGAAATAAATTAATTTATTTTTTTATTAACTATCATTATCACAAAAAGAGGTTGATATGGACAAGCTGGGCGGAATTTTAAGTAGTTTTGGGAAGTCTTCTGGAAGGAGTAGCACTGCTTCTAACAAGCCCGCTTCTTCACCCAGTTCAGGTCCAGCGGTTTCAGGAGGAGCCTCAGGAGGAATAAGTTCATGGCTAAAAAGTGCTGGAGGAACTGCTGCAGGTGCGGTAGGAGGAAAAGCAGCAGTGGCAACCGGAGCAGTTCAAGCCGTAGGAACTGCCGCAGCCTTTGGAGCAGTAGAACAAGTCACTGGAGCAGCCAAGAGTACTAGTTTTATGATTGTGATATTGGGAATAATACAATATTTGTTGAGGATGTATTATGGAACTAATGCGATTATTTATGTTCTATCACTAGCATTATTCGTTTTGGCTGGTTATGCTTTGTCAGCTAAATTGGACAAAGGTAAAGCAGCTATTTTGCTTCCCATGCTTATCTTCATAGTGTGGTATTTCATCTACGGGGGCAACTATGAACCAACCTTCTTAATTTATTTTGCTTCAATAGCTATAGGTATTTCAGTATTGTTTGCGTTGGTTAGCAAAGGCGACAGCGTTAAGCCGGAGTTATATGGTTTAATTCCAGTAGTATTCTTCTTTCTTGATATCGGATTACTTCCTTTCTTAGTGGAAAAATTGAATCTTTCTGTAACTCCGCTTTTAGAAAGTTTAATCTTGTATATGCCCTGGTGGGCATTCTTTGGAGTTATGACCCTTCCCACAGAATCTTCTAAAGAAGGTGGAGCTAATTTTCTCATCAATGTAGCTCGAATCTCAGGAATAATGTATGTCGTATTTGTATTAATTGTAGTTGCCGTTCCTGATATTGGCTATGCTAAATCGGAACTACCTGGAACAGCAGATTTTGAAGCTGCACAACAACGCGTAAAAGCACAACTACCTCAAAAAGAAAATCCTGCTTATTCTAATTTGATGTGCATCTTTTCCGAGCCAACCGATACTCCTGGATGTGTAGAACGTCGCCAGGAAGCTTCCGAATTAAAATATATCTGTGAGAAGCTAGAAAAGAAAGAGCCTGGAACTGGCGCGTATGAATCTTGCTTGAAAGAGAAAAAAGAAGAAAAGGAAAAAGAAAAACTTAAAGTAGCCGGTGCCAGCGATTCTACCATTAAAGAGCCCACGACTGCAGAGTTTAAATTCAGCCAGTTTTTTCCCAAGTTAACTTATGCTGCTTCAGGAGAAACGGTTAAAGTTGGTTATCCTACTGAATTAGAGATAAAGAATCCACGCTTGCAGAAGTTTACGGTGCAAGTATCGTGCAATTTTACTTCTAAAGGAAAAGACAAAGAATCATTCATGGGAACGATTAGTGGGGGAGAAAATGAAATTAGCTTAACTGTAGATGAAACTATTGAGCGCAATACATTTGTGTGCAATCCTCCAAGTGATAAAGTTCTAAACGGCAGTTACACTTTAATTTATATTGCTAAGATAGATGGATTAACTGCAACTTCTCGATTGCAGCGTGCATTTATCGGAAAGAAAGATGAGAAGAAAGATGAGAAATGGAAAGAAGAGTGGGTTCCTAAAATTCTGTCAACCCATTTCTCTGGAAGTAATTATTTGTCTCAGGGAGCACCTGATTTTGCCCGCTTGAATTTTGCAGTAGGTAATCCTGCCGAGAATCCCATCGTTGAAAGCGGTAAGAAAGTAGTAATTACTTCTAACTTAGAGAATGTGGGCGGAGGAAAGATAACCGCAGTTAAATTTTATAATTTAGGACTAGAAAAAGAATTTAGTGGAGCAGATACAGGATGTATTTTTGGAGATAGTAGTAACGTGCATATTCCAGATACATCTAAAAGTTATGCAAAGGAAGTAGTTTTCTTTCCCACTTGTTTAATTGATGTTCCAAGCGTTTGGGAAACTTTAGATGATTATGTAATCGCTGAATTCAAAGCTGCTGCACAATATGATTACTCTCTCAGCAAAGAAGTAGACATCGAGGTAAAGGAGCTGCCTACATGAAATTAAACCCGAAACTCATAATGTCAATAATCTTTATACTTTCCATAGTATTATTCATCACTAGCTGCGGCGGTGGAACTCCGCAATCAGTATTGGATTATAATTTCAAGCAGGGAGTTGCCGAAGTAAACATAAAGTTCTTAGATAATGCTCCTCCAGATAAAATATATCCTCTCTCAAAATTCAAAATTATTTTAGAATTAGACAATCAAGCGGCTTACGATATTACTAATGCAAAAGTATCGCTGGCAGGAATTGTGGGAGATTATTTCTTGATGGAAGAAACTGATAAAGAGTTGGACCCTTTACAAGGAAGAAGTATGTTAAATCCTTCAGGAGATAAAGTTCATGTTGATTTTTCAGGAACGTCAGGGCAGCCATTTGCTAATGCCAAAGAATATCGCAACAATTACTTCCTTTTATTAAAATACAGTTCTAAGATGGATTTTGGAGCTACCGTATGCATCCATCCTAGATTATATGATATGTACGACTCCGGATGTAAAACTGAAAAATCTAAATCATTCTCCGGTCAAGGAGCGCCGTTAGCTGTAACTAATATGGAACAAATAATATATCCTTCCGGCGTAGGAGCAGAAGTAGAATATCGCATGCTGGTAAAGAATCGAGGGAAAGGAAAAGTTACTTTAGTTACATTCCATGGAGCTAAATTGGGCGGTGAACCGATGGAAGAATGTGCCTTCAAGCAAGAAGACGGCACCAGTTTGAATACCGCTAAGTTTAATGAAAAGAAACAGGAGGCTACGCTTATTTGTAAAACGTTTTTGAAAGACCAAAGTTCTTACTTAACTACTTTATCGGCTGATTTTTCTTATGATTACGTGTTGGAAGAGAAACATACGTTGAATTTAATGAGGTAAAAGTTTAAATTTTTAATAATGTTTATATAATAGTTATATTATTTTATTATTTCATGGACATTAGAACTGTTTTAGAAGATTTGGTTTCTGTTAATAAACAAATAAATGATTTGTCAGATTCGTCTGGACTCCCTAGGCTATATGAAGATGACCCCGAAATAGTTAGAAACATGTATGTTGATGACTTCCTTGGAGAAAATTATCCTGAAGAAGAAAAATATTTCTTGTCAATGAGGGTATTATTTGATGAATTAAGAGGTAGTTTAGGCAATAATTATTATTTTGTTGAAGAAACTGCTTCCAGAGGAGGAGATGGAACAGACCCGGATTTTTGGACAGTTTATTTGGCAAAAAGAATAGAAACTGAGCGGAAAGACCATGAACAAATGATTGTTTATGATGACCAAGTAGTTCGAGTAGAATTCATGGATTTGTTTGGAGAACAAATGAATATTGAATTTATGGATGATGAGGACAGAAAAATTGGAAATATTTTAGAAAAAATAAAATGTGCCTATGATATCATTGAAAAATATCTAGTTGCTGCACATTCAAATCCACGGCACAGTCCAAAAAGTGAGTGATAGCACCATTATCACCACTGCCCAGAAAAATCGAGAGTGATTTTCTGGGCTGAGATGCGATAGTTGCATCTCA
>JAGVMW010000067.1 GCA_020053615.1 archaeon
AGACATCTCCGTAGGAGCCTTCCCTCTGTCTGCCTCGCTGTAAATATTGCAGAGGCTCGACCTTATGACGGTAACGCTTCAGATTGCTGAAGTATTACGACCAAAATCAAGTATTATATACTGGCACGTCTCATGCTTCAGATATTTGTCCTGCTTTTGAAAGCCACGGGATTAAAACATTGAGTTGCTTGGGATTCACCGAATTTCCAGTGGCGATTATAACCTCCCCACCACCCCAAGAGTGGAGTTTCTTTACCAAAGAAGATAAAATAGTGATCTTTGGAATAGCTTATGGTTCAGTGGACCCATTTTGGGAGTACTCAGTTGAATTTGTTCCTTATGGAACAGGAGAAGGATGGTCCAGTGAAGGCATAACCACAATCGGCGGAGAAGTCATTGACAGTGTTTTAGCAGTTTGGGACATAAGTTCAATTCCAAATGGAGTTTACACTATCCGACTGACTGTCGTTGATACAGCAGGTAAAAGTAGTAATGCCACTGCCAATGTACAAATAGACCGAAACATTCACGAAGGATGGCCAAAGAAAGTAGCATACGCTGAGTCTCCAACATTAGGGGATGTGAATAATGATAGTGTTCAAGACATTATTGCCAATTCCGGAAAAGAGGTACATATTTGGTCCTCTAACGGAAGTGATGTTACCGGATGGCCGCAGTTAGCTTCCAGTGATATAAATGCCCCTTTGGCTTTGGGTGATTTAAATAACGATGGTTTAATAGAAATAGTTGGGGCAACTAATAATCAAGTTTATGTATGGTATGGCAATGGGTCATTGTTTGATGGAAATGAAGACGGTATAGCAGATTGGCCAAAGCTGATTGGCTTTTCTTCTGGTATTGGCACTTCTACTCCGATTCTAGCAGACCTGAACGAAGATGATTTCTTAGAGATAATCATTGGTGGTTCTGGAGAGAGCAAAGTTTATGTTTTAGACAAAGATGGGTCTGCATTTAAAGGGTGGCCAAAAGAAACAGCGGGAATGGTTGTTACCACTGCTGCCATTGGTGATTTAGACAAAGCTTATCCCGGCAAAGAAGTGATCGTAGCATCATTTGGCAATAAAGTATACGCTTGGCATGCTGATGGAACTAACGTACCGGGATGGCCACAGGAAGTAATCAACAGTAATGTAAGATCATCTCCGGCACTTGGAGATTTAAATAATGATGAAAGTTTGGAAGTAGTTTTAGCAGCAGGAGATACAATTTATGTATGGAAAAGTAAAGGGGAAATTATCTGGAAGAAGCAATTAGATACATGGACAACTTCATCAGCATCATTGGGTGATATCGACAATGATGGAAATTTAGAGGTAGTCATTCCATCTGGGGAAAACTTTTACATTTTTTCGTCTACAGGTGAATTGTTAGGAAAATGGCCATTATTTTCACACTTGTCCTCTCCCGCCTTAGGAGACATTGATAACGATGAAGAATTGGAGGCGGTGGTGGGCTCTTACGAAAAGAAGCTTTATGCTTTCAATCATGATGGCACCGCTGTTTCCGAATGGCCAAAGTTTGCCAGCGATGACTTCTCTCAATCTCCCGCAATTGGTGATGTAGACGGAGATGGGAAATTAGAGGTAGTAGCTGGGTCGTTTAACCAATACCTGTACGTTTGGGACCTTTCAGCAGATTATAATGCTAATAAATTAGAATGGCCTCAATTCCATCACGATGCTCAACACACCGGATTATATTGGTTGGACTGCAATAAGCCATATGATAATATCCAAATTAATAAGAGTACAACACTCTGTCCCGGAACTTATTACATTAATGATTCAGATAATTTGGGTGTAATAAAAATTAAGGGGGATAATCTGAAATTGGATTGTCGTCATGCTATTATTATTGGCAATGGTACTGGGCGTGGGATTTACAATATTGGGCATAAAAACGTAACAATTAAGAATTGTATTGTTAATAACTACACTAATGGAATTTATTTATATCTAGCAATGGGAAATTTCATTTATTCCAATAGCGCCTTGAATAACGATTGGTCCGGTATTTACCTAACTAACTCTAATAATTCTATTGTCAACGATAATATTGTGGGAGGTAATCACCACGGAATTGGACTCTTCTTCTCAGACAAGAATTCTATCTCAAGTAATAATGTTAGTTTAAATAATAATATTGGTATTTACTTAAAATACTCCGCAAAAAACACGATTTCTAGTAATTCCGCAAACACCAATGCTTATGGTATAGATCTCCATGAATCTAGCAATTATAATCTCATATTTAACAATACTGCAAATTATAATCTATATTTTGGATTTTCAATTGACACTTCTGATAGCAACACTTTAGTCAATAATGACGCTAATTATAATTATTATGGGCTTTTCATTGAAAATGCGAATAAAAATAAACTCGAGAAAAATAACTTAACCTACAACAAGTATGGAATTCGCTTTCTCCCCGGGAACAAAGACAATAAAGTACTTAAAAATTTTGTTTGCCATAGCACTATCACAGATATTTCTGTTAAAGAGAATAATTTTGGTAACAAAGGAGAGAAGAATACCTGCATCAGCGTTTCCAATTGGGAAGAAAGTGGAAAAATGGGTTGCACTTATTCCTGTTAGCTTGGTAGCATTAAAACTTGTACTCCATAAACACCATCCTTGCATCATGAGGGTCGTCAAAGAAAATCTTGCTCTGGCTTTTTCTAAAGAATTCAAATGCAGCTCCCTCGTTCGTCTTGAGCTTCTGATGATGAACTTTATGCGCTGGAAATCCACGGCCTTTCTGTTCTATTCCTACAATAAACCCTTTATGCCCTAGCCACACATGAAACTTATACGGAGCTTTGTATTCAGAATGATTTAAGCAGTTAGAGCCGGCTTCGTTCAGGAAATAAGCCAGTTCATCCTGCTCGTTATGATTCAGCCAATTGTAATGGTCAAATTTGTCTTTAAGCACCTCAGAATAACGCCCATTCAGCAAATCTACTACTTTCCATTTCATTTCACCATAACGCTGAATGATGGCATCAAAGTCATGCTTAACTGCCTCTTCTTCATGTTCGTGTATCAAAAATTCATGATGTTCGGTTTTGTAGCCGATATGATTCAACGCTTCCATAAAGATACGTTCAAAGTCGAGGACCATTAATTACAGAAAATACACTCAACCATTTAAATTTTTGCGTAATATTTATAACATATTTGCATTTTGAACTTATTAGTGGGCCGGTAGCTTAGCTTGGTACTTTTCCTAAGCAATTAGGAGAAGCGAGAAAGAGCGCGTGGCTCTTAAGTTAAGGAAGACACCACGAGGTCGGGGGTCCAAATGCTGATTTATTTGTATGGAAGTCCCCTCCGGCCCGCTTTTTTTCCAAAAAAGAGGACACAGAATAGAAATGATCGGACAACCCATACCCCCAGTTCGGTTAAGAGTATATCATGCTACTACTACCGGAAATAATTTCGAAACTTTGAAGAGTTTCTTAACGGAAGGTGCTTGCTCAGATCTTGCTTCCGGGTTAGGTCAAGGTCAAGGCTTTTATGTATGGAGCACAAAAGAAGCAGCGTTAGCGCATTTTAAAGATTGGATTCGCGGGAATATTTCCTCTAAAAAATATCCTTTAATGATAATTATTGATGCTCTAATTAATCCGCAAGAGTGGGATATGGATTATGAATGTTGTTCCAATTTGAGGCTGGGTCTAAGTTCGGGCAATAGTTCCTCGTACTAGTATTGTAAACAATTTCATAGCAGCAGAGTAATCATTTGCTCTTCCAAGAGCTTTAAGCC
>JAGVMW010000171.1 GCA_020053615.1 archaeon
TGAGATGCAACTATCGCATCTCAGCCCAGAAAATCACTCTCGATTTTTCTGGGCAGTGGTGATAATGGTGCTATCACTCACTTTTTGGACTGTGCCTTTGAGGTTTTACGCAACAATGTACCGATAATTTTTATATAGGTTCTCTATTTTCTTCACCTCATGGAAAAAGCAATAGCATTACTCTCCGGAGGAATCGATTCACCGGTAGCCATATATCTAATGAAAGATAAGCTAGAGATAATTGCAGCTCATTTACACCAGCAGCCTTTAACTGATGAAAAAGAAATCGATAAAGTAAAAGAGCTGGTGAAGAAGTTGGGATTAAAGAAAGTATATTTAGTCCCTTTTACCAAAGTTTTAACTGAGCTTGTAAAGAAATTTCAGCATAAAGATTATTTCATCCTGCAGAAAATTGCTATGTTTAAGTGCGCAGAGCTCATTGCCGAGAAAGAAGGAGCAAAGTTTCTGATAACTGGAGAGAATCTGGCTCAGGTGAGCAGCCAAACTCTGAGCAATATGACGACTATCACTAAAAACCTAAACTTAGAGATACTTCGTCCAGTATTAACGTATGATAAGACAGAAATTATTGCTCTTGCGCAAAAGATTGGAACATATGAAATATCTAAAGGTCCGGAAATGTGCTGTCTGCTGGGTCCAAAGCATCCTTCTACTAAATCAGAATCCGGGAAGATAACTGCGGAGTTGGCGCAGGTGGATTTAGAGAAATTGTTTAAGGAATGTTTGAGCAAGGCTGAAGTGGTGTTTTTATAACTCTTCACCTCAGAAACTCCAAATATCTTAACGGATCAACTTTAACTCCATCTTTACTAAGATTTACATGTACGTGGGGATTTCCAGCTATCGCATTACCAGATGCCCCTAATTCTCCCACAATTGTATTATTATCAACTTTATCCCCTAGACTTACATACACTTTCTTCAGGTGGATATACACAAAAGTAAATCCATCGTTAGTTTGAACTTTAATTGCGAGACCGTTCCTTCGCCAATTGGTAAATCTCTCTCTTTTTCCGTTATTGTTGAATCGGTAATATCCTGCACCCACCACTATTCCTGGTTTTAGTGGATATAACTTAGTTCCAACTGCACCAGAGAAATCTAACGCACCATGTTGTTGTCCGTTTCTTCTAGTAGCATTAAACAAATCAAACGGGCATATTCTTCTTACTCCTGCATCTTTATTTTGAGGAGTTCCTTCCCAGCATTGATGTGGTTCTGGTTTTTTAGTTCCGCCAAATGGACTTTGAAATCCATGTACAGTTGTACTTGGTGCAGCTTCCTGTTTTTCCTCTACTGTTTCTTCTAAATTTTTCTTCAGCACCGCTTTAGGAATTCTAATTTTCTGTCCAGGATAAACCGTAAAATTTTTCATTCCGTTGAATTTTGCCAGTTTACCTAATGTTTCTAAATAACTTTTTGACTTGTAGTAACGCTGCAGCGTGGCTGAATCACAATAGTTTTCTATTATTGCTGCTAGGGAGTTTCTTCTTTTATCTTTGGCATCAACAGTAATTATCACAAAATCCGGTTCGCCAGCTTCCACCTCAAACGGCCACTTTCGCAGAATAGCCGCTGCAGCCACCCCACCCACTGCTAATTTGATAAATTTCCTACGCGATATTTTTGAGGGAAGTATACTTTCATTTACCGGCTCTAAATCTTCATCTGAAATAATTGCTCCTTCTTCTAGGTCTTTCGGTGAAGAAAACATCTTTTTTAGCCAACCTAATGCCATTAACAATAGAAATATGTATTGGTTTAAATAAGTTTAGTTGATAAACTCCACCGCAAGTAATAAAAATACCGCTAATTTCCTAAGTTATATGCCTAACAAACCATCTTTTGATCAAGTACTATCTTCTGCCGTAGATGTTATCTTAAACAATAAAATTAACCGAGAAATAAAAGCAATCCTTTTGTTTGGCTCACATGCAGATGGAACCGCTATCTGGCGTTCGGATATAGATATTTGTGTAGTGTTCAAAAAAGATGTTACTGATAAAGAAGCTTTTTTGTTTCGCAAAAATTTGTTAGGGCAACTTCCAGACGTTGTCGATTTACAAGTTTTTAATGTGTTGCCTCAAAAAATTAAGCGAGCTATAGCTGAAAATCATCGAATTCTCTTTCAATCTGAAGATTTTGAGGATATCACTTTTACTAGAGTTAATCAAGAATTATACTTTGAACTGGAGCGAAGAATAGTGGCAATGGGAACTTAAAATGGAAGAAAGAATTAGGGATAAGATCAATGAAATTGCTGGATATTTAGACGAGTTGTCAGAAATTGTTCCTTCGGATTATGATTCTTATAGTGAAAATCCTCGTGACCGAGCTGCTTGCGAAAGATTTTTTGAGAAAATCGTTGAAGCGTGCGTAGATTTAGGTTTTATCATAATTAAATATAAAAGATTAGAAGTACCAACGGGGGATAAAGAAGTGTTTAAAATATTACAAAAACATAAGATCATTCCCTCTGATTTAGCAGACCGGCTTAGTGAAGCAAAAGGGATGAGGAATATATTGGCACATGAGTATGGAAAAGTAAATGATCAATTAGTGTATGATGCAGTTCACGATGAATTACTGGGTGATGTTAAGCTGTTTTTAAGTAATGTAGAAAAAGTAATTGTCAAAGTGGATTTGTAAAATGACCATAACCTTATTCAACACCTTAACTCGGAAAAGAGAGATATTCGTACCTTTAGACAAAAAAGAAGTCCGCCTCTACACCTGCGGCCCTACAGTATATAACTACGCTCACCTCGGTAATCTACGTGCATATCTATTTGATGACTTACTGAAACGAACACTTCTCTTCAATAAATATAACGTTAAACACGTAATGAACATTACCGACGTCGGTCATTTAACTTCCGATGCCGATGAAGGTGAAGATAAGATGCTCAAAGGAGCAAAAAGAGAAGGCAAAACGGTATGGGAAGTAGCTGAATTTTATATCGATGCGTTTAATCGAGATTTATTCAAATTAAATATTTTAAGACCAACCATACTTTGCCGAGCCACCGATAATATTACAGAACAGATTGAACTAATTAAAAAGTTAGAGAAGAAAGGATTTACTTATGTCGCTGGAGGAAATGTTTACTTTAATGCTTCCAAGCTTTCTGATTACGGTAGGTTAGCTCAATTAAATCTGAAAGCAGAGAAGAGCACAAAAGCAAGAGTGGAAAAAGATGCCAATAAAAGAAATCCACACGATTTCGTGTTATGGTTTACTAAATCAAAATTTCAGGAGCAGGAAATGAAATGGACTTCTCCATGGGGCGAAGGCTATCCGGGATGGCATATTGAATGTTCCGCTATGTCCATGAAATACTTAGGGGAGCAGTTTGATATCCATTGCGGCGGGATTGACCATATTCCAGTACATCATACCAACGAGATTGCCCAATCTGAAGCGGCTACGGGAAAGAAGCCGTGGGTAAAGTATTGGCTCCATAACGAATTTTTAGTAGTGGGAGATAATGAAAAGATGACCAAGTCCGGAGATAATTTCCTGACTTTATCGTTGATAGAAACCAAAGGCTATCCTGCGTTAGTATATCGTTATTTATGTTTAGGCACACATTATCGCAAGCCGTTGATGTTTAGTTATGAAGCGTTAGACGGAGCGAGAAATAGTTATCGCAGATTGACCGATAAAATATTAGAGTTGAAGAAGGAGAAAACTGCTACGAAAGAAGAGATTACTAAGAAAGAAGATAAAGCTCTCACTGACAAATATCTAACTGTTTTTACTGCGCAGCTCAATGATGACTTAAACACTCCGCAGGCTCTAGCTACCATGTGGGAAATGTTGGGAGATGCTAAACTAAGTGGAAAAGGCAAGTATAAATTACTGTTACAATTCGATGAAGTTCTGGGATTGGGATTGAAGCAGGTTAAAGAAGATAAGATTCCGGTGGAGATAATTAAGCTAGCTGAAGAACGTGAATTAGCACGTAAGAATAAAGACTGGAAGAAGTCTGATGAATTAAGGGAGAAGATTAAGTTGCTGGGCTATGTGGTTGGAGATACGAAGGAAGGGTATGTGGTGAGTAAAATTTAAAGAGCAGAGTTTGAATTATTAAAATGTATAACATGACTAAAAACATTAATCCTTACCAAAGAATATCAGCAATACCTAAAGACTTATTCAGAAACCCGCCTCAGCTTACTTCTGACCAAAAAGATGAATTAATCTCTAGGATGAGAAATGCCAGCGAGAAAATGCGTGAGCCGGTATTGAAGCAGGCTTATGAGCAGGGGATTCTTACTGTTGAGGACTATGAAAGCAAATACAAAGGGCATTTCTATGATGATTATGGCTGTGACAGTTTTATTCAATACCTTAATGGGGCGATGAATGCTAAAGCCGAGTACTTTACCACATTAAATGAGCGGTTGATAAAGCGCCGTGATGAGCTTGCCGATAAGTTTGGGCTGAAGATTGCTACCCTAGAAGAAATCTCTGCTCTGATGGAGAAAGAGAAGAAAGGGTATGATGCGTAAATTTCAAGTAAACTACCAACAAATAAAACAAAAAAAAAATAAAAATTATTTCTTATTGCCTAGAATTCTGAACATAGTAGTGCCGCACTTTACACACTTGCCCTTCAAAGCCTTTCTGGTTGTGCCGCCTTTGCCTTTCATAGTTACTTCTTTAGCCTCTTTAATCTCTTTCTTGGCTTTGCACTTTACACAATATCCGGTATCTGCCATATTTAACACCTCTTTGATTTAATTTTGGACTTTAAGAGCATAATTAGGTGCTCTTCCCTCAATTTAAGCTTAAGACAGCGTTGAAGATTAAAAACCTTTCTATTTAGTTATACCAATTGTTTAGTATCGTAATTACGTAACATTTATTCACATTTATAAAGAACCAAAGTATAGTGTGTCTGAGGTGAGACACAATGTACAAACTTGATGAAAAAAAAGAAGATGGATTATTAGAGAACTTAAGAGAAAGAAACTGATAAA
>JAGVMW010000193.1 GCA_020053615.1 archaeon
CTCTGAAGACTTGCAAAATATACATTGAATCATTCCTATCACCTCATGTGAGGAGAAAGAACACTACTATTTAAATATGCCGAAGATTAAACACTATCGGTGAAGAGGAAAGAATAAATAGTCCTATTTCAAAACCTAAAACCGCTCGTGCTTGTCTCTCAAATCTTTAAGCAGTTGTCGAGAAGACCTTTTTCCAAGATGTCCGCCAAACATAACTCTCTCAAAGAAGTCTTTAGTGGTCGTAGGTGTAGGAACTATCTCATGACGTGTTCTGGGCTCGTTTTTCATAGTGGGGGATTAGAAAGTATTGTAATCTATAAATATTGCTTTATTTTTCACTACTTTTTTAAAATACCCTCTCTTCGGGATGAAAATGGGAAATAAAATCATTTGCGGCATAGACGAAGCGGGACGCGGGCCAATTTTAGGAAATATGGTCATGGTAGCTATAGCCGTAGATGAAGAAGGAGAAAAAAAGCTACAATGGATGGGGGTTAAAGATTCCAAGCTATTAAGCCCATCAGCCAGAGAAGAATTGTTTGACCGCATCCGTGAAGTGATTCATGATTTTCGAGTTGAAGTAATTGAACCGGATGCGATTGATTTATCCATCAGAGAAGAGAATTCTAATTTAAATTGGATGGAAGCGGATACTTCGGCTCGAATGGTTTCAGAAATAGCTCCAGATAAAGCGATAATCGATTGCCCTAGCCCTAATATTGAAGCGTATAAAAATTATTTCAGGAATAAACTCACTCCAGAAGTACGTGATAAAGTAGAATTAGTAGTAGAACATAAAGCGGATGTTAATTATATTGCAGTTGCTGCGGCTTCAGTAGTAGCTAAAGTTATTCGTGATAGAAGCATCGAACATCTGAAATCAGAGATTGGAATAGATTTTGGTTCAGGTTATTTAAGCGACCCCAAGACACAGGATTTTTTGCTGAAATATCATGATAAATATCCTGAATTGTTTAGGAAAAGCTGGACTCCTTATAAAGAATTGATGAACCAGAAGAAGCAGAAAAGGCTGGGGGAGTTTTAGAAAGACATTTCCGATCAACATTATTTTCTCAACAGATGATGATAAAGTTCCCACACATTTTGGATATTTTTTTCAATAGTAAAATCAAATCTCTTCTTTTCTACTTCTCTTTTAACTTCCTCTGCTTTCTTGCTTCTAAGCAAAGAGCCCAAGTCATTCACACTCTTACATACTAGTCCTACGTTATGCTCTTCTATGAACTTCTTCAGGGAGCGAAAGTCAAACGTTACAATGGGCAAGCCCGCACTAACATATTCAACGGCTTTATTTGGGAAAACCATTTCCAGATGTTCCCTATTCTTTGTCTCATTAAACCCCGCCCATCCAAAATCGTACTGGGTGATTTCTTCCAGTAAGCTTAGTGGCGACAAATGTTCGTGATAGTGAATAAAAGGAGATTCAGCAGTTAAACTTCTGTACGCAGAATATTCTTTGGAAGGGTAAATGTGGATATGAATGCTTTGGGCAGCAATGTCTCTAAAAATAGCAATGAGATCATAATGTGAGCCAGTGCCGCTATCTAAAGTACCTTCATAAACTATATGAATTTCTCCGTTATTTTGTATTTTTTGCCTGGGTTTTGCAGGAACTAAATTTTCAGGGAGATAGCTTGGAAAAACTATTTTTTTTGCGGGTATCTCGCCATATTTTTGTTTAACACTTTCTTCCATTCCCGAGGAAACAAAAATCACTCCGTCACTTTTGGTTAAAGCAATCCTCTCATCAGCAAGCAAAGAACTTACACTCTTCCCCCCATAGGAAGTGGTCCTAGCGGATATAAGATCATGGACATCGTGAACCACCGGTATCTTCTTTCTCATGCTTTCTACCGCTTCTATCGCTGCTACGGTTAAATAATCTGGTGCATTGTGGCTATGAATCAAATCAACCGAGAATAATCCCAGAATTTCCTTTAGATATTCTTTTGGTGTACCTTTTATTTTTATCCATCTATCAAAAAGCTCATCTCCCTGCCCATAAAATTCACTTAAAGTGGTCTTCACATAAGCGAAAGTGATTTCCGGAGAGTACCTGCTTTTTAATCCCTGAGCGTATTTCAAAGCCCTAATGCAAGGCTGGTGTTCAAGATACAACAATCTCATAATCTTGAGCAAATTTGGGGGTATAATAACCTTTCCTTTCTGTAGAATACAATAACATCAAAGAAAAAGACAAATATAACAATCTTCCCAGAGTTATAGAATTACAGGCGTTTACGGGATTTCCCGATATCAGAAAATTCAATCTGGCGAAATATTTTGTAGATAGTGATTTCTTTCATTGAGGCTTATTTTAAGAATAATCCATTCGTTAGGAATAGTTTTTTAAACTGTAATTTTATCCTTCTTAGAGATGACCGTCTTCACTCACGTCAAAAAAGATGAATTAGGGAAATTAAAAGGATGTAATAAAGAGCCCCCTAAAACCAGCTATGAAGAACTGCGGTTGAAGAAAGGCAACGTTACTCTCGTTTTATACACTTCTGGGAAATTATTGTTACAGGGAAATAAAGCTGAAGTAGCTGTGGTAGCTAAAGAATTAGAAAAATTAAATTTGGGACAGAAATCAGAATCAGTTTCATTCAAAAAAGAATCAGGCTGGATTATCGGCAGCGATGAATCATTGAAAGGAGACACTTTTGGAGGGATTGTAGTCGCAGCAGTAAAAGCAGATGAAAAATTGCGGGAGAAGTTGGTCGAATTAGGTGTAGCTGACAGCAAGACTCTCAGCGATAAAGAAGTAGCAAGAATTGCTGCAGAAATCAGAAAAGTTGCTCCTTGTGAAATAAAAAGTATTTTCCCAGAAGAATACAATAAACATAATGACAACATAACTTTATTGTTAAATCACTTACATAAAGAATGTGCGGATTATCTGAAGCCAGGAAAACATATCGTAGACAAATATCCGGGCTGTTCCGTAGGAGATGTGCAGGAAGAGAAAGCTGAATCAAAGTATGTGGAAGTAGCAGCAGCTTCTATTTTGGCTCGGGATGCGTCTTTGAAGCAATTAAGTTCGCTGAGTATGGAAGCAGGGTTTACGGTGCCTAAAGGAAGTACGCATGTTAAGTTAGCATTGCTGGAATTAACCCAGCGGAAGTTGGAGCCGCGAAAATTAGTGAAGCTGGATTTCTGGAATGTGAGGGAAATTCTGGAGAAAAGTTAAAATTTACTGGTTTTGAATATCAAATATGGCGGGTATCTATTGCCTTCTACTTTTACTTCACGAACCTGCTGAAGAGCAAATCCAGAATCGCACAATAAATTAAAGTATGTTTCTAAAGGATAATGATAATCCCGAAAGTGTTCATTAGTTATTTCAATGCCGTTTCTCCCGATTAACACAAATTGATATGGTTGTCCTGATTTAAAGTAATCCAACGGCTCAGGAAAGCGATTATAATAAGTAGTGAACTTCTCCCCAGCAAAGGCGGGATGGGTGATGCTAAAAGCAAATGTTCCTCTATTAACCAGCACCCGATTAACTTCATAAAAAACCCGTTTTAATTCATCTTTTGTCGGAACCATCATAAACACCAAATTACTAATTACTACATCAATGGAATTATCCAGCAGTGGAACTTTTCCGCTTTTAATTACCGACAATTGAGCTTTATCGTCCAATCTTCTTTCAGCAGTTTCAATCATTGCCGAAGAAGTATCGTAACCAAATACACTTGCTCATTTTTCAGCCAATTCTTCTAACAGCCTGCCCTCACCACAACCATAGTCGACTATTTTCTTTCCATTAACCTCATCTAGCAATTGGTGGAATAGCGGATGAAGTATAGATAACTCTATGCTGTCAATCTTCGAGTACTTCTTTACTTCTGGCTTTCCCCAGTAAGTGGATGTCATTACTTTCCCTGAGCACTACAAGACTATATAAAATTCTGTTGTCATATACTATGATGACAAGGTTTATATAGTAATTAATTCTCCAGCCATTGCATGGAAGAGTTCAAACTATTACAATTAGGGCTTAACCGCAACGAAGCCAAAGTTTACCGTATTTTATTACAGTTAGGTCAAGCTTCCGCCGGAGAGCTGATTAAGAAGACAGAATTTCATCGTAATATTGTATATGATAACTTGGAGAAGCTCATTGATAAAGGCTTAGTTACATTTATTATTGAAGG
Source organism: archaeon (assembly GCA_020053615.1). Classification (GTDB taxonomy): domain Archaea; phylum Nanobdellota; class Nanobdellia; order Woesearchaeales; family GW2011-AR9; genus JACRPH01. Next base: position 4,185 of record JAGVMW010000193.1, read on the forward strand.
TAACATAAAAATATTCCAAGCTGCCCCTCCGGAAATGATAACCGAAATGTTGGACAAAGAGCAAGAACAGCTTAACGAGAAAAAGAAACTAGCTGAAGAGTTGAAAAACGAAGCAATTAAACTGAAATCATCTCATCATGTTCAACAGGAAGCCACGATTTATAGGGGGGTTAGGGGATTGAAAGTATTGTTTAATGATACATTAAATGTAGGAAGCGATTATTACGTTATCGGAGCACCTCGAAGCTCGTTAGAACTAATGGGCTCCGCTTTCTGGGAGAATTATAATCTTAAGCGAGTTCAAAAGAAGATAGTGGTTAAGATGTTATTTAACGAAGACCTGCGCAGGTGGTCTAAAATAATTCAAAGCAAGAAGACCATCATCAAATTCCTGTCTAAAAAATTTGATGGATTAACGGAAACTATCATTTATGGAAATAAAGTCGCTTTCATCGTGTGGACGGAAAAGCCGATAGCTACATTAATTCAAGACCCGCATCTTGCTTCCAACTATCGAAAGTACTTCCACGCGCTATGGGGGCAAGCTAAAATATAAACTCAGACGCAAGATTTATAAATAGTGATACTTTTTAGATATCAATTGATACTAATGGAAACCCAAACACTACAATTTACCGAAACAGAACTAATACAACATGAAGAGCATAAAACTAAAAGATACCCTAATCTAAACACTGTTTTAATGGTAGAAGATTATTTGAAAGAACACCGCGATGAACCAATTAAAATATCAGAATTAAAGAAACAGTTGCCCAAGCAAATAATGCACCAAACGTTGCAGCTAATTTTAGAATACTTATGGACTAGCGGAAAGATAATTTATGGTCCTAAAGGAATTCAATGGATTTATGTTGAGCCGGAACATCTTAAAAAAATGATGAGTGATGCTTTAGAGGTATGAAATGTTTGCTGGAAAAGAAGTAAAAGTATTATTAAAAGGACAAGCCAAAGAATGCTTTATAGAGCTTAAGAAAAGAGATGACAAAGAAGCACAGATGATGCTTAAATCAATATGTAGGATAATCGACCTCTTAAAATATAACCCTCAATTTGGAGATCCCATTAGAAAACAGTTAATCCCAGAAGATTTTAAGATAATGGGAATCCAAAATCTTTATCGTGCAGAACTTTCCAACTTTTGGAGAATGCTCTATACCATAGAAGGCAATAATGTAGAAATATTTTTATTTGTATTAAGCATTGTTGACCACAAAGAATACAACCAGTTGTTTGGATACAAATGATTTTATGTCGCAATAACTTTAAATACATTAACCAAACCTGTTAATAACCATGCCTGAACTAACCGAAGAACAAAGAAAACAACTGGAAGAAAAGATCAAGAAGATGTCTCCAGAGGAGCTGAAAGAATTCCAGAAACAGCAATGCATCTTCTGCCAAATTATCTCCGGTAAAGTTCCCAGCAAGAAAGTGTACGATGACGATAAGTGTATTGCAGTATTAGATATTGCTCCCGCTTCTAAAGGACATCTGTTAATCATGCCTAAAGAACATTATGCCATCATGCCTCAAATTCCTGATAAAGAAATCGGGCATTTATTTCTAGTATCAAAATATCTGTCTCAAGTGCTACTTAAAGTGTTAAAAGTATCCGGAACTAATGTATTTGTAGCTAACGGCGCAGTAGCCGGGCAAAGAGCACAACATTTCATGCTACATTTAATTCCTAGAAAAGAAGGAGATAAACTAATCGAAGTAGAAGATAAACTAATTGATGCTGGGTTAAGAGCAAAAGTAAAAGAGCTGGTAGAAAAACGGCTCAAAGCGTTGCTGGGAGTAAAAGAAGAGAAGCAGGCTACTTTGCCGAAAGGAGAGCAGAAAGCATCGGAAGAAACCTTTGCTGATGTTCCTGAAGAAGAGCCAGCTGAAACTAAAGAGGAAGAACCAGAATCTGAAGAAGAAATTGCTGAAGAAGAACCGGAAGAAGTTGAAGAAAGACCAGCTAAGACGAAGAAAGCATCTAAAAAATCTTCTCCTAAATCAAGCTCCTCTAAAAAACCCAAACCTAAAGATGAACCGGAAAGCATTGGAGATGCCAGCTTAGACGATATAGCTGATTTATTTAAATAAAATATTGTTTAACATAACCAATACGACACCATGAAATGCGAATATTGCGACATACTTGACCGGAAAAGTACAGCAGATATACTCTACGAAGATAATGATATAGTCATCGCTATCAAAGATTTCTCTATCGCTCCCGGACAGATAACTGTATTTCCTAAACAACATTTTACCATTATGGAAATGGTTCCTGATGATATACTCCAGAAATGTTTTACTCTCGCTAATAAAGTAAGCGTGGCTATTTTTGAAAGTATGGGTGCGCATGGTACAAATATAATCGTACAAAATGGATTAGGAGCAGGGCAGAAAGTGCCTCATTTTGCGGTAGAGATAATCCCCCGTCGGGAAGGAGACGGGTTGAACCTGCAATGGGCACCTAAAGAGTTGTCTGAAGATGAAAAAGAAACCTCATATCTTCTAATTAAAGAAGAAGGCGATAAGTTAGTAGACATCGGAAAGAAAAAAGAGAAGAAAGAAGTATCACAGATTGTGACGGAGAAAATTTCTGGTCTTAGCGGGAAAGATAATTACTTGCTGAAGAGCTTGAAAAGGATACCGTAAGACTAAAGTAGAATGGAAGAACAACTATCACCAAAGATAAACTTAGAAGAGCTTTATATAGAGATTATTAGCACGATGCATGAAGTCAATAATTTCAAGTCGTATGAATCGGAACTTGTTGATTTTCTCGTTGAAGACGCTCTTGATAATCAAAATAAACAACTATCGATAACTTACCTGTGGTTTTTAAAATCAACAAAAGAGTTAATTGCCTATGTAACTGTATTAGCTGATGCGATTAGCCTTCAGGGTGAAATGAATGAATATTTTAAGCAAAAATGGCTTTAGAACAAAAACTTGAAAACATTGATGGAAATTTACGTGACGCTTACAAGCAATGCGTACCTGGTACTGCACTTTGTGTAGACCAATTAATGCGAGAACGCCAAACCAATTCTGAATTAAGAAATTTATGTTTTTATACTCCTGACGGAGAAGTTTATTCCATTGAGGATAACATTCCAACTTTAAGAATCACGAGAGAATCAACTAAAACGGAAAGCGGATTAGTAATCATAAATCCAGTTCTAAAGAATATTGATGCTGCCTTTGACCAATTAGTAACTACTGGAAATTATCAAGTAATTCCTGCTGATTTTGAGGCAGTTAAAAATGCTATTGATACTGTGACTGTAGATTTAACTAAATTAAAATTGCAAGGAGACGATAAAGAATGGCGTTATTTGGCTGTTGGTACTTCTAAAGCAATTACTAAATACAATGCTGAGCAACAGAAATTATTGCGAAGAGTATTTGGACCAACCGAGGAAGATTATGCGACGAATATGAAAATGTTAAAAACTTCTCCTCAAAAAATCGAAGAAACTCACATTTATGTTTTAAATCCAGATTATGTTAAAGTTAATGCAGAGACAGGTCCAATTGGGCGGGCGTCTTGGTTGGGCAGCTTCAGCAGCAGCTCTGACGTCGACGCGGTTGACCGTGGCATCAGCGGCAGTGGCCGCGTTCGTGGGGTACGTCGTGTAGTCGTCCCCGAAGGGGCGCCGAAAAAAGAAGGGGTTCAATCTGCTCCACAGAAAATAGTGGCTCCTACTTTTAAACAAGTATTGGCTTATTCAGAAAGATATGTTTGTGAAGCAAGCAAACCTGAATTTGATGCTGACTTGCGAAAGTTATATAATCTTTAATTCCTCAAATAGGTATTATACCCCGTTGCTTGCAACGACAGAAATAACAAACGAATAGATTGCATTTGAGGTTAAAAAATACCCCGCAGCTTGCTACGATTGGGATTTTTTATTTTTTTCTTCTCTCGTCTCAGCAGCTCCTAAATGGAGTTAAGCTGGACTACACGCTCTTTTGCTAAGATCCTGGCGACGGGATTATAAAACTTTCAAATTGAACACGTTCCAGTTTGATAAATTACAATGGCGACAGAAATGAAGCTATGGTGCTCGTGGAAAGCAATAAGAGCTACTCGTGAGGCGGGCGTCTTGGTTGAACAACTTCAACAACAACTCTAACTTCAACGCGAATGACCGTAACATCAACAACAATAACCGCGTTCGTGGAATAGCCCAGCGTGCTGAGACCTTTATTTTTATGAATGACTTATGGCAGCAAATATGCAGTTCTCAAAATTTGGAGCTTGCGTTTAAAAGAGCAAGAAAGCATAAGACTCTCAAGCTGTATGTAGTTGAATTTGAGTCCGATTTGCAGAATAACTTATCCCTACTAAGAACAGAATTACTGCTGCATTCTTACCAACCCAGACCATTGGAAACTTTCATTCTAAGAGACCCTAAAACTAGAAAAATTAGTAAGTCTCATTTTCGAGACCGAATTGTTCATCATGCATTATGCAATATTATTGAACCAATTTTTGAAAAATCGTTCCTTTGTGATTCTTATGCAAATAGAATCGGAAAAGGGGCTTTGAAAGCAATAAGCCGGTTTGAATATTTTTCAAGAAAAGTTACTAAAAATAATAAAATACAGAATTAAAGATGAAAGAATAATCTGGTTAATCAAAAAGATATTGAAAAATCATTCAACGGAGGAAGGAATGCCTCTTGGTAACCTGACTTCGCAATTTTTTGCGAATGTTTATCTGAATGAATTAGACCAATTTGTCAAACACCAATTAAAAGCGAAGTATTATGTTAGGTATGTTGATGACTTTGTGCTATTACACCATTCCAAAGAAATTCTTGAAGACTGGAAAAGTAGAATAGACCATTTTCTTTATAATCATCTTGCTTTGGAATTACATCCTGATAAATCTAAAATTTTTTTCCTACGTCGGGGCGTAGAATTTCTGGGTATTAAGATTTTCTCAAAATATCGTTTGATAAAAAGAAGAAATAGACGCAAATTTCAGAGAACACTAAAAGAGGTTTATTTCCAATATGATTCTAAGCAAATTGATTACAACCAGGTCTATGATTTCATGGAAGGATGGTGTGCTTATGCTAAACATGCTAAGGCACAGTCCAAAAAGTGAGTGATAGCACCATTATCACCACTGCCCAGAAAAATCGAGAGTGATTTTCTGGGCTGAGATGCGATAGTTGCATCTCA
>JAGVMW010000112.1 GCA_020053615.1 archaeon
TGAGATGCAACTATCGCATCTCAGCCCAGAAAATCACTCTCGATTTTTCTGGGCAGTGGTGATAATGGTGCTATCACTCACTTTTTGGACTGTGCCTGTAAAAAAGGTGATTTTTTATAACACAAAATACAATATCACCGGCAGTATCAAACAACCCATTAAATGATTCTTGCCTACGCCCCAATGGTTGGCTACCAAACCAATGGCGGTGGAAACAGCCAATATCAACAACCCAAAAAATCCGTCGAAAAAGAAGGTAAGTAAAGTAATAAACATTAACACGGATATTATCAACTTCGCATAATTTACTTTAACAATATATTTGGCAAATACTTTCGATAACAACAAAACGAGTATCGCTCCCATTCCTGACGCGACTAACGCTACTCCTAAATATACCATCATCTCTTCAAAGCCGATGCTTCCTACAATTTCTTTTACTACTACAATTGCTCCATTTCTGGCTTTATCCAATATGTAAGCAGCCCCAATGGAAATTAGCATGCTCGCGGTATTCAATCCTCCGACGATAGTCAGGAAGCCTTCATCTCCTACTTTTCCAACTACGTTGGTTGCTACAATGGCTGCCTGAGAATTTCCAAACCCTGGCAGAAAAGCGGAAACAAAACCCATTCCGGTAGCAGCAGAAACTGACTTGGCTAAATTTTTATTAGATAAAGTTAATGGCATATTTGATTTCTGTTCAGGAATTTTAGTGTTGTCTTTCAGGCTAACAATCAGCAGTGAAAATCCAAACATTCCTGATAACAGAGGAAATAATGGTTGGTTTAACGTGGTGGTGCTTAATACAATTAGCCCTAATATTCCTGCCATCATAAATGCGGTTAAACTTTTCAGCCATTTGTGCTTTTCTCTCTTTACCATAAATACCATTATCAACGCCAGCAGATAACCCATAACTCCTTTGATGATAGAATAAATTTCTTCCATGCTAAAGATGAATAAAGGAAATAGAATAATTCCAAAAATTACGCAACCCAGCGAGCCAACCGTGTTATAAATAATAGCATTGTGTCCTTCCCCTTTCATCAATAATCTATGTCCGGGAAGCACATTCAACGCTTGAGAATCATCCGGAGCTCCGAGATAGATACCTGGAAGAGCATCGGTAAAAGTTTGAGTCATAGCTAAAGCAATAATAAATGCGCCTAAAGTTACGGGTGATACAATTTGCAGCAGCAGCGGAGAGAAAGATAGAAGTGTAATAGAGACAAGATTCACATGAAGCCCCGGGATGATGCCGGTGACGATTCCGGTGGATACTCCTAAAAATAATGCAATTAAAATTTCTATTAACATGAATTCCCTCCCAAACATGATTTAAGTGGCACTTGGCAGGCCGCTCGTTCGGAAAAACATTAGCTTCGGTTAACACTGAAATGAGTGCAGTACTTTTGTTGATGTTTTTAACTTAATTTTCGATGCAATAGTATAGCCTCACTCGCCTCTTGGCCTAGCTAGTGCCACTTAAATATAAATCCTCAAAGATACTTTTATATACTATTTTCTATTCTTCAACCTAAATGATAGATGTTAATAGTCTAATCAATGTAAGTAATGATATTTTCCTCCAGCTGAGCTTAATCGTAATTCTGGCGGCTATAGCTGCTTTGATTCTGAGATTATTTAAGCAGCCGCATATTTTAGCATACATTCTGGTTGGGATTCTAATTACTCCAATTTTCAAAGTGATTACTAACACTAATATCATTGAGTCTATTTCTACTATTGGAATTGCTTTTCTACTATTTATAGTAGGGATGGAGATGGATTTTAAGAAACTGAAAAACGTAGCATTAGTGTCTACCGGAGGTGGATTGATCCAGATAGTAATTTTATTTTTTATTGGCTTTTTAGCTTCTCTTTTGTTAGGATACACTAATATAGAAGCGGTATATATCGCCTTGCTAATATCTTTCTCTTCCACCATGCTAGTAATTAAACTGCTCTCCGATAATCGAGAGATAAATACTCTTCATGGTAGAATTGTGGTAGGGATTCTAGTGGTGCAGGATATCGTTGCTATCTTAGCTTTATCGATTCTGGCGTCTATTGATGGGTTTAATTGGGCGTTGATGGGGATAGCTTTATTTAAATTTGGAGCATTGTTTGGGGTAGCTTACTTGTGCAGTAAATTTATCTTTCCGTGGCTGTTTAAATTTGCGGCTGAATATCAAGAGCTGCTATTAATCACTTCATTAGCAGTATGTTTTTCTTTCTCGGTAGCGGCAAGTTACTTAGGATTCTCTATTGCCATCGGGGCGTTTATTGCTGGGCTTACTTTAGGCAACTTAGAATATAATTTAGATATTATGGGAAAAGTCAAGAGCCTTAAAGATTTCTTTTCCATGCTGTTTTTTGTGTCGTTAGGGATGTCGCTGTCATTGGGGGTGATAAAACAGCAGTGGGTTCCATTAGTGGTCATTACTCTGCTGGTTATTTTAGTCAAACCGACAATTTCCGTAGTTATTTGCATATTATTCAAATACACCAAGAAGCCAGCTTTTCTTACTTCTATTTCTTTGGCCCAGATTGGAGAATTTTCATTGATACTCGCGGCTCAGGGGTTATTGCTGGGGCATATTTCTAACTCTCTTTTCTCAGTAGTGGTGGTAGTTACTTTATTTACTATGGTTTTGAGCACTTACTCTATAAAATATGATAACTGGCTTTATAACATTTTTGAGCGCCCTTTAGGTATGTTTGATTCATTTACTTCCGAAGGGATGGAATTTGTACCTACCGAAGTAAAACCAAAAATAATTTTATGCGGACATAATCGTATCGGGTATAGCATCTTGGAAGAATTAAAGTCTGTTAAAAAAGAAGTACTAATTGTAGATTATAATCCAGAGATGATTTCGCATCTGATGAAAGAGGGGTATCATTGTATTTATGGTGATGTTGCTGATGAAGAAATTGTAGAAAAGATGAATTTGAAGCAAATTTTTATGTTAATTTCTACTGTTCCGGAGGTTAAAGATAGCCAATTCATTATCCGTAAGGTTAAAGCAGTAAATCCAAAAGCAAAAGTCATCGTAACCGCTTCGGATATTGATGAGAGCACTAAATTATATTCTGCTGGAGCAGATTATGTGATTCTGCCTCACTTTTTGGGAGGAGAGCATGTGGCCAAGTTGATAACCAAAGTCAGAACCGGAGAAATAAAGCTGCATGAAGAGAAGAAACATCACCTACTTCATCTTAAAGAAAGGAAGGAACGTGGACAGGAGCATCCGAAAACCTAATTTTCTAATTTGTTAGGCTCTGCTCTTAAACCACTAATGTTGTTGCGAAATTCATTGATCGTGCTTGTGTGAGGCCTGTTCCGCCTCTCAACTTCGCTTTGCTCAGGTCGGATTGCAGAACTCTACGAGGTTAGTTCCATAGGCAAATTATACTCGATGCGCTGACATCTCTTAATAGCAAATGCGTTTGCTATACACA
>JAGVMW010000101.1 GCA_020053615.1 archaeon
GAAAATTTTCTCGAGAAAAGCAGAGAACTAGACGTAAATTTTATATGAATCAGCGAAGGGCAACATAATGATTCCTGCTAACTTAATGACATTGGGGGGCAGTTCCCCCTGTCGCTCCCGACATAGTTACAAAAAGAATTTCGACCTGATGGTGCACACTCCGCTTCAGATTACTGAAGTATTACCAAAGAAAAAAATAAAAAAGTAAATCTTGCCTCTTTTTCTTTTGAACCAAAGGGGTGGTGGGTTGCGAAAGAACGAGAAAAGGCAAGATTTGAATATGAATCTAAATTTGTTTAGCATCATCAAGTCGAAACGCCTACGAGTTTCACTGCATGTCCGTCGCGGGGTAAACTCGACCTGCTGGTCTCCTAATGTTGCTAACGCAACAGGACGCCCCATACGAGGACGCAGGACCTGCGACGTCCACATCGAACGTTTCGAAGATGCTAAACAAATATAATAAAAAAAGGTGCCTAAGCACCTCTCTTTGCCTTAACTGTTCTGGCTTATACTAATTCTAAGCCCAACTCTCTACTAACTGCTTTAGCTTTCTGCGCACTCTTTCTCTGGTCTAACTTGCCCAGAATCCAAGGCGAATTAACTCCAGTTATGATAGTCATAACAGTTAACTTACCTTTCATCTCATCCTGAACTCTAGCTCCCCAGATAACATTAGCGTCATCATCCAAAGACTCGGTAACCAACTCACCGATTCTGCTAACTTCGTCCAAAGTCATGTCTGGTCCGCCAGTTACATGAATCAAAGCTCCAGTAGCACCTTCGTAGTTGATATCCAGCAAAGGATTACTTAATGCTCCTTTAACTGCTTCCTCAACTCTGTTGTTAGTATCAGAACTGCCTACTCCAATCGCAGCTACTCCGCCGTTGCTCATGATTGCTTTAACATCTGCATAATCTAAGTTGACTAAGCTAGGCACAGCGATAGTTTCTACAATACCTTTAATCATAGTTGCAACTAACTCATTAGCTACAGCAAAGGCTTGTTGGATAGGTAAGTTACCCGCAATCTGTACTAAGCGATTGTTGTCAATAACAATAACCGTATCGGAAACTTGTCTCAACTGTTGCAATCCAAACTCTGCTTTGTCGCATCGAGCTCTTTCAATGTTGAAAGGCATAGTAACAGTTCCAATTACAATTGCTCCAGTATCTTTAGCAACTTGAGCTACTACTGGTGCTGCTCCGGTTCCAGTACCTCCCCCCATACCTGCGCACACAAATACCATATCCGACCCTTTTAACGCATCTTTAATATGAGTCAAAGATTCCTGTGCTGCTTCAGCTCCCTTGTTAGGAAATCCGCCACAACCCAATCCTCGGGTGCACTCTTTACCAATCAAGAACTTTCGATCCGAGCCAGTTATGCTTAGATGTTGCTGATCCGTATTAGTAGCAATTATCTCTGCTCCTTTTATTCCCTTCTTGTATAACCAGCCAACCATATTGTTGCCTGCTCCGCCCACACCAATCACCTTAATGTTAGCTTGGTTCAAATTCTCAAATCCTGGCTCAGGAGCACTGGCCAAGGCTCTCTCTATTATAAAATCCATTTTGCCACCACCTCAAATTTATTTTTCTACCCTCGTTTTATTCTATTAGTATAGATTTACCTATTATAGGTCCACCTATATTCTGGAACATGTATTTTCCCTCACCACAAAGGATATAAAGGAGTTCACACTTCCTTCTACTTAGAATTAACCAACCCAACTTTATTACCCTAGCTAACCAGAATTAACCTAAGATAGTAACCAGCTATCCTGTTCTGAGACCAATCAATATTAATTAACCCAAACCTAGGGTTTTAGATGTAAGTATGCACTATTTAAAGATTTCTATTCTGAAGAATATACAAAAACAAGCGTTTAAGCTCAATCTTTAATTGCACTTAACAAAAATTTTAAAAATTAAGGTGCATCAGAATACTTTTCTTCGTTGTCTCTCTTGTCGTCGACAGAAGTGATCTTTTCTTTAACTTTACCGACTATAAGATTAGCTGCTGGCTTAAAGATATCGCCCACAGTTTCTTTCGCAGCATTTGCTTTCCGCGCCAATATCGTCGCTATATCGTTCATATAGTTAGCTGGATCTCTAAGACGACTTCTCCATCGATGAAAATAAGTAATAACTTCAAGCGGATATTTAGGCGGCTTGGGAGGGATTTCACGTGCATAACCTACTGCAATAATTGCCTGCGGTCGAATCTCTTCCGGAATCGCTAATTGCGACTTAATTGCATCCTCATCAAATGCGCCCACCCATCTTGTTCCTAAGCCTAAAGAATGCGCTTCTAATAACATATTCTGCATCGCTGCCGCACAATTTTGAATACTGTATAATCTTTCTCCTCTCAAACCGTAATATCGTTCTGCTTTATCCGGTTCGGCACATACGACGATAAGCACCCCGGCTTGACCTATCTCATACTGTTCAAAACAAGCTTCTGCAACTTGCTGTTTTTGTGAGGGATCAAATATAACAATAAACTTCCAATTCTGCACATTCCCGCAGCTTGGCGCATGACGTCCAGCGTCGATAATTTTAGCTGTTTTCTCCCAAGACACAAATTTAGGCAGGAAATGCTTAATATTCCTTCTCGTCGTTATCAGTTCTAAAATATCACCCATTTTAAGCAGAAGGATTATCTCGTAGTATTTATAGTTTACTATTGGACAAGGTATTTGTTTAGCATCATAAAGTCAAAATCCAATTGATACTCACTTCGAAAGCGACAAAGGGGTGGCTCCTACGGAGATGTCGCTTTTGTGATATTTATAGTTAGGATTTTGAAGATGCTAAACAAATATTATTTCAGTTGTTGGAATCTTCAATGGGATAAATAATAAGCCAAACTTCCCACTTCCGAAAAAGGGTATCCATCTGTGGAAGCAACTTCCATTTTTGGAAACCAAATTCCGCCAGATAAAACCGCTTCCAAAAACAGAAAACCATATAAACCCCCTTGCTTTTATCTATTTTATGGACAGGGGGGAGGTGTTAGGAAAATTAGTAGATTCTAAAAAGGTTGCAGTTCTAAAAATATTATTCAATTCTAAGGAAGAGTTATGCCTTAACGAAGTAGCTGCCAAAAGTAACGTTTCCTTAACTTCTACTTTTCGTATCCTTCAAGAATTGGTAGGTTCCGGATTAGTAAAAAAACGAGAATGGAAAAACTCCAAAGTCTACTTTCCGGAAGACAACGAAAAGATAACTTTCCTTAAAGAACTATTCTATGAAGAGTTTGATGGGTTGGGAGAGTTTGTCAACTTGGCTGGAAGTATGCCCGGCATCCAAAGTATCGTAACCTATGGAACCCAGAAAAAGGAGAAAGCTAGCGTGATGCTCATTGGCGAAGGCATCGATTCAGCTAAAGTAACTGAGGTTTGCCAGCAACTCAAAGAGAAAGGGTTTGAACTGACATTTTTGACCCTTACTAAAAACCAGTATGACCAGATGACTCGAATGGGATTGTATTCCGGAGAAAGGAAGGTGTTGAAGTGAAGAAGAGAGTAGTCAGAGTGTGATTAACGAACCGAGAAATAATTACATCTAATCTTACCACCCTCATCAGACATATGATAACCTACTTTCCCTTTAACTCGCATTTGTTCCAGAACATGTTCATATTCATCAGCGGGCATTAATTCTTGGGTTTGATTATAGAAGCGGGGAGTAACAAAATTAAACAGGGTGTCCTCATCAATCCCACTATCTGCTCTTTCATTAATTGTGGTTAAAATTGCTTTTTCTAAAACGATTGCATGATTTTCAGTTACCATATCGCTGTTTCAAAATCACTTCTTAATAAACCTTATCCAACAAAAAGCTATGTAGAAAGTCGTCAATTTGACCAGCGAGGTAATCCTATTATTCGTGTCCTCCATCTCTAACAATAGCGACCCGCACTTGATGCACAAGATGAAGCAACAACTTCATCTGTGCGCAGAAGGAACGCGATTCCTTCTTGCGCTCGATTACGATTTTGTAGCAATTCGAGCAACCGAGTGAAACTTTCTGCATAACCCAAACAAGACTTTAGAACAAAAATAGCATAATTGATATTAATATCAACAGTATCCCTACCCCAACACATCCAAACGAAACCTGCTCTCCTACACTTAATTCTTTAAAATTCTTGAGCTTATCTCCTATGAACGAAAAGAAATTGCTAATCTTTTGGTTTAGTTCATTTAAAGTGTCTTGGAAGCTCATCTTATCACCTTAATTAATAGAAAATAAAAGAAGTTAATAAATCTTTACTTTATTAGGCACAGTCCAAAAAGTGAGTGATAGCACCATTATCACCACTGCCCAGAAAAATCGAGAGTGATTTTCTGGGCTGAGATGCGATAGTTGCATCTCA